>NZ_QLJK01000030.1:0-64033 GCF_003950715.1 Sphingomonas sp. S-NIH.Pt3_0716
CCCCCGGCACCGCCGCCAAGGCGGCCGACGAGGAAGCCTATCGCGCCGCGCTCGCCGCGCCGGCCGATCGCCAGGCGCTGGCCGCGTCGGACGCGGACCTGGGCTGGCCGCATATGGTCCAGTCGTTCGAGCCGATCGCCGGCCTGTCGCTGTCGGACGGCACCCACCCGCACCTCACCATGTTGCTGCGCCGCGCGGCGGCGGACGCCGCCTTCTCCACCTCGCGCGCCAAGGGCCATTATCAGCGGGTGCGCCCGTTCGTGGAGCATGACGGCAATACCTGCCGCCCGCAGGACGAGCCGATGCTGCGCAAGGATGGCTCCTATCCGTCGGGCCATACCGCGATCGGCTGGATGCTGGCGCTGGTCCTGACCGACGTCATGCCCGACAAGCAGGATGCGCTGCTCAAGCGCGGCTATGAATTTGGCGAGAGCCGGGTGATCTGTCGCGCCCATTGGCTGAGCGACACGCTGGCCGGCCGGGTCGTGGCATCGGCCACCTATGCGCGGTTGCAGTCCGATCCGGTGTTCCGCGCCCAACGCGAACTGGCGCGACAGGAATTGGCAGCGCCGCGCTGATCCAGCCGCTTTGCCTTTGGCGCGGAAGCCGCTAAAGCCGCGCTCCATGAGCGACGCTGCAGCAAAACCCGCCCCCAAGGACTGGATTCTCGGCATTCATGCCTATGTGCCGGGCAAGTCCGCCGCCGATGACGGCCGGCCGCTGATCAAGCTGTCCGCCAACGAGAACCCGCTCGGCACCGGTGCGGCCGCCCGCGCGGCACTGGTGGCGGCGACGGCGGACCTGGCCACCTATCCCGATCCGGGCGCGGCCAGGCTGCGCGAGGCGATCGGCGCGGTCCATGGCCTTGATCCGGCGCGCATCATCTATGGCACCGGGTCGGACGAACTGCTGCATATCGCCGCCAGCGCCTATGCCGGGCCGGGCGACGAGGTGCTTTATGTGCGCTACGGCTTTTCGGTCTATGACATCGCCGCCCGCCGCGTCGGCGCGATGCCGATCGAGGCGCCGGACGCCGATTACGCCACCGATGTCGATGCGCTGCTGGCCTGCGTGACGGAGAAGACCAAGGTCGTCTTCCTCGCCAACCCCAACAATCCCACCGGCACCATGACCAGCCGGGAAGAGATTGCGCGGCTGCACGCCGGGCTGCGCCCCGATATCCTGTTCGTGCTCGACCAGGCCTATGCCGAATATCTGGACGCGGACGAGGATGATGCGGGGCTGGAACTGGCGAAGAGCGCCAGCAACGTGTTCGTCACCCGCACCTTCTCGAAAATCTATGGTCTGGCGGCCGAGCGGATCGGCTGGGGCTATGCCAGCCAGGACGTCATCGACATCCTCCACCGCATCCGCGCGCCGTTCAACGTGACCACCGCCGGCCAGGCCGCTGCGGTCGCCGCGATCCAGGATAATGAATGGGTCGAGGCGAGCCGCGCCCATAATGCGCAATGGCGCGAATGGCTGGCGGGCGAGATCGCGTCCCTCTCCAACCACGGGCTGCGCGCGGTGCCCAGCCGCACCAATTTCCTGCTGATCCTGTTCGACGGCAAGCTGACCGCCGAGGCAGCGATGAAGGGGCTGTGGGACGAGGGCTATGCCACACGCTGGCTGCCGGGTCAGGGCCTGCCCAACGGCCTGCGCATCACCATCGGCACCGAGGAACAGACCCGTGCCGTCGCTGCCAAGCTGCGCGCCATGGCGGAGGCGGCCTGACGCGATGCTGCCCTTTTCCCGTGTCACCATCATCGGCCTTGGCCTGATCGGATCCTCGCTGGCGCGGGCGATCCGCGAATATATGCCGACCGTGCGGGTCACCGGCCATGATGCCGACCCGGCGGTGCGCGAAACCGCCCGCCGCATCGACCTGTGCGACGACATCACCGATACGGCCGGCGCATCCGTCACCGACGCCGAACTGGTGATATTGTGCGTGCCGGTCCGCGCGATGGGTGCAGCGGCGGCGGAGATTGCCGACGAGCTACCGGCCGACGCGATCATCAGCGATGTGGGTTCATGCAAGGCGGACGTGTTGGCGCAGCTCAATACGGCCCTGCCCGGCCGCATCATCATTCCGGCGCATCCGGTGGCCGGCACCGAGAATAGCGGGCCGGAAGCGGGCTTTGCCACCCTGTTCAAGGGAAGCTGGTCGATCGTCACCCCGCCCGCCGATGCCGATCCGGCGGCGGTCGAGCGGGTGTCGGAACTGTGGCGCCGGGTCGGCGCCGATGTCGAGACGATGGACCCGGCGCATCATGATCTGGTGCTGGCGGTAACCAGCCATTTGCCGCATCTGATCGCCTATACGATCGTCGGCACGGCCAGCGACCTGGAGAATGTCACCCAGAGCGAGGTGATCAAATATTCGGCCGGCGGCTTCCGCGACTTCACCCGCATTGCCGCGTCCGACCCGACCATGTGGCGCGACGTGTTCCTGGCGAACAAGGAGGCGGTGCTGGAAATGCTGCAGCGTTTCTCGGAGGATCTGTCGACGCTGCAGCGGGCGATCCGCTGGAATGACGGCGACACGCTGTTCAACCTGTTCACCCGCACCCGCGCGATCCGCCGGTCGATCATCGAACAGGGCCAGGACGACGCCAAGCCCGACTTCGGCCGCTCTCACTGACCGATAAGGGCTGATTCCGGGTTGAGCGCGTTGATCGCGGCGTGGACGCGGATCTCGGCCTCCTTGCGGTCGAGGCCGGTGGGGACAATTTCGCCCACCTTGTAGGTGATGGTGCCGGGGCGCTTCAGGAACTTGCCGCGCGGCGAGACGACGCCGCTGTCGATCGCGATCGGCACCACCGGCAGGCCGAGCAGGCTGTAGAGGCCGGCAAAGCCGGACTTGAGCGGCGGCGCTTCGCCATGGGGAACGCGCGTCCCTTCGGGGAACAGGCAGACTGCCCGCCCCTGCGCCACGGCGTCCTTGGCGGAAGCGCGCAAGGTTCGCAGCGCACTGGCGCCGGCGGTCCGCTCGATCGGGATCAGGCCGTAGCGCCGGGCGATGCCGCCCCAGAAGGGGATGTCGAGCAGTTCGCGCTTCGCGCCGATCACCGGCCGGTCGAACAGACAGAGCAGGTCGATCGTCTCGAACATCGATTCATGTTTGACGATATAGAGATAGGGACCGATCGGCAGGTCGCCATCAACCACGATCCGCTGCCCCAATATCCAGCGCACGCAAAGGCGATGAAAGCGGCTCCAGCCGGTCGCCGCCGACTGGACATGCGCGGGCTTGAACATCCCGCCGATGACGGCCGCCAGCACGAAGAAGGCGGTGCCGACATAGAAGGTCAGCATGAAGACGAGCGAGCGAAGGGCAGTGAACAGGGTCATGGATCAGATACCAAAGAGCGCGGCGACACGGCGCGCGAGATATTTATTATATTCCCGCACCAATATGGTGAGGCTGGGACGGCTGGGCACCGCGTCATAGACAAGGTTGATGCGGCCCGGAAGCGCCTGACGCAGTTCGAGCGCGGAACGACGCATATGCCAGTCGGTGGTGATGAGGCGGACGCTTTTATAATCGCGCCGTTCCAGCCAGCGCGCCGTCTCGAT
Source organism: Sphingomonas sp. S-NIH.Pt3_0716 (assembly GCF_003950715.1). Taxonomy (NCBI): domain Bacteria; kingdom Pseudomonadati; phylum Pseudomonadota; class Alphaproteobacteria; order Sphingomonadales; family Sphingomonadaceae; genus Sphingomonas; species Sphingomonas sp. S-NIH.Pt3_0716. The sequence continues at coordinate 3,580 of NZ_QLJK01000030.1, forward strand.
GGCGTTGGAGCGGGTGTCGATCGCCTCGCGCCCCAGGGTGATGCAGCAGGTGAAGAGTGACAGGCGCGTCTTATATTCGGCCGCCAGCTCGACCGGGCGGACCGAGCGGTCGACACCCGAAATCAGCATGCGCTTGGCCGCGCCTTCCTGCAGCAGGGCCAGCCCGCGGTCGATGCGGCCGGCACCGCCGGTCAGCACCACGATAGCATCGGTCTGTCGCCCATCGAGCGGCTGGGGCAGGAACATCGCGAACCAGGCGAAGCCCAGCATCCAGCCGAGCAGCGTAACGGCGATCAGGCGGACGATCATAACGAGCGCCCGAGTGCGCGCAGCACGGTCCAGCGGCCGGTGAGCGTCGACAGGAGAATGCCGGCAATCGGTAGTGCCGCGAGCAGCGCCCAGCTGGTCCAGGGCAGGGCGACGGCGCCCATCAGCTGCGATCCGGTGGCCGACAGGCGTGCGCCGATCAGCAGGATCACCAGCACGGCGAAGGAAAAGCCCAATGCGCCGCCCATAGTGGCGTCGAGCGCGATCCGGCGCTGGAACAGGCGAGCGATCTGCACATCGGTCGCGCCCATCAGGTGCAGCACCTCGATCGTGGTGCGATGGCTGTCATGGGCGCCGCGCGCCGCCAGCACGACGACGGCGCCGGTGGCCAGCCCCATCAGCAGCACCAGCCCGCCCGACAGCCAGCCCAGCGCGGTGAGCAGGCCGGCCAACGGCGCAAGGAAGGCGGCATGGGGTTCGACCCGCAGGCTGGGCGACAGGGTGGCGAGCGACCGGCGCAACCGGTCGACCTTGGCCGCCGCATTGCCCGGCGTCAGGCTGACGTCGATCAGCGCCGGGATCGGCAGGTCGCCGCTGGTCACATCGGCGCCGAGCCAGGGACGCAGTTGCTGCGCCAGCGTCGCGGCCGGGACCGGTGCGACCTGACGCACATCGCGATTGCCGCGCAGCGCCTGTTGCACGCGGGCGGAGAGACGGTCGCGCTGCTGCGCATCGGCCTCCACCACCTGAACCGTGGCGCGGCCGGCCAGATCGGCGCTCATCGCGCGGACGGCAGTGCCAAGGCCCAGGCCCGCCGCGGCGGCCAGCACGGTCAGGAACATCATGATCGCGATGATCCAGGGCATCGGCCCGGCCACCCGGCCGGCGGGCAGCAGGCGATGGCGCGCGGCGGCCGCGCTGCGACGATTGCCCCCGGCCATCAGACGCCACCCTGCGGGCGGGGCGGATAGCGCAGCGCGCCGGTCGGATCGGCCAGCCGGCCCTTGTCCAGCCGCATCATCTGCGCGCTCGCCACCTGGGCCATCAGCGGCAGGTCATGGGTGGCGACGACGATGGTGGTGCCGAGACGATTGAGCGCTTCGAACAGGGTCATCAGGCGGCGGGCCATGTCCGCGTCGACGTTACCGGTCGGTTCGTCGGCGACCAGAATCTCCGGTCGGCCGATCACCGCGCGGGCGATGGCGACGCGCTGCTGCTCCCCGCCCGACAGGGTGGCGGGCCGCGCCTGACCGCGATCGCCCAGCCCGACCCAGTTCAGCATTTCGCTGACCGGCGCGTCGATCTCGCTTTCCTCCATGCCCGCGACCCGCAGCGGCAGGGCGATATTGTCATAGGCGGACAGATGCGGGACCAGCCGGAAATCCTGGAACACGACGCCGATGCGGCGGCGGAAGCCAGGCAGGCGCTTGCGGGGGAGCGTCACCACATCCTCGCCGAACAGGCGGATCACGCCGCGACTGGGCCGCTGGGCGAGGTAAAGGAGCTTCAGCAGGGATGTCTTGCCCGCGCCCGAGCTGCCGGTGAGGAAATAAAAATCGCCGCTGTTGAGCGAGAAGCTGACGTCGGACAGGGTCTCGCTGTCCAGACCATAGCGCAGGCCGACATTTTCGAACTGGACGATGGCCGACATAAGTGACGTGTGGCGCCGATGCGCTCCCTGCTTCCCCGAAGCCCTGCCATGGCACAGGCGGCGGGGACGCGTAAAGGGCAGGCCGACAAACTATCCCGCGCAATGCCGCGAGTCGCGCCCATGAGCTGGTCTGTGTTTCAGACTCTTGCCCTAGAGTCCCTGCCATGCCTATGAAGCAGAATGATCCTGGTGTGCCCCAATTGCGCGACGCGCTACATCGTGCCCGACACCGCCGTCGGCCCGGACGGACGCCAGGTGCGGTGCGCCGCCTGCAAGCATAGCTGGTTCCAGGAAGGCCCCGCCCCCGCAGCGCGCGAAGAGGCACCCGAACCGGTCGCTCCCGCGCCGGTTGCGCCGCCGCCCGCTCCGCCTCCGCCACCGCCGCCGCCTCCACCCGTGGAAGCGGCGCCCGCCGAAGCGCCGATGCGATTCACGCCGGCGCCCGAGCCGGAACCGGCAGCCCCCGCGCAGCCGGAAGCTGCTGCCCCGCCGCCGATCGAACCTGCGGCCGAGCCGACGCCCGCGATCGCCCCCGATTACCGGTTCGACGACATTTATGCGGGCGTATCGCAGCCGGCCGAAGAGGTGCCACCGCCGCCGTCGCTGCCGGCCAAGCGTCGGCGCAATGGCGCCAAGCTGCTGACCTGGGCCGCCGTCCTCTTCTTCCTGCTGATCGCGGCCGCCGGCGCTGCGCTCCATTATTTCGGGCCGCCGGCTTGGGCGGTGAATATGGGCCTGGTCGCCGAAGAGGGCGATCCGGACCTGCTCTTCTACCTCTCCAAGCCTGCCGAGCGGCGCAAGCTGCCCACCGGCGAGGAATATTTCGCCTTTGGCGCGCGGATCGTGAACAGCGGCAAGCAGGCGCTGCCGGTGCCGCCGGTGCTGGTGCAGCTGCGCGACCGGCAGAACCGGTTGGTCTTCAGCTGGACCACCAAGGCGGACAAGGCCCGGCTGAAGCCCGGCGAGGAAGCGTCGATCAACGAAAGCCGGATCGACATTCCCAAGAATGCCGAAAATCTGTCGCTGACCTTCGTGGAGTAAGCCTGACCGTCAGGGGTAACTGACGGTCTTGGGCCGGCCCTGCGGGATCGGGATAAATTCCTGATCGTCGCCCGGAATGAGCGGGAAGCGCATCGCCTCCCAATCCTCGCGCGCCTGCATCAGCCGGTCCTTGGTCGAGGAGACGAAATTCCACCAGACATGGCGCGGGGTCGCGAACGCCTCGCCACCGCACAGGACGAGGTTGGCGCCATGGTCGCTGTGCAGCGTCGCGGGCACGCCGGGGCGCAGCACATAGAGGGTCTGGGGCAGCAGTTCGATGCCGTCGAGCGTCGCCGATCCCTGCCAGAGATAGAGCGCCCGTTCCTCCGCAATGGCATCGACCGGGATCGAGCCGCCGGGACGCAGCTGGATATCGGCATAGATGGTGTCGGCATAGGTCGATACCTGTGCCGTCTCGCCCCAGAGCGTGCCCATGATGACCCGCGCCCAGGAGGCATGATCCTCCAGCACCGGCAGGCCGCCACCCTCGACATGCTCGAAGGCGGGATCGCACTCCTCGTCGCGCTCCGGCAAAGCGAGCCAGGTCTGGATCGCCAGCAATCTCTTGTCATGGCCGCGATCGGCAGCCGGGGTGCGTTCCGAATGGACGATGCCCTTGCCCGCGGTCATCAGATTGACCGCGCCGGGGCCGATCAACTGCTGCGTGCCGAGCGAATCGCGGTGTAGGAACGTCCCCTCCAGCATATAGGTGACGGTGGCGAGGTTGATGTGCGGATGGGGGCGGACGTCCACTCCCTGCCCCGTCGGCAACAGCGCCGGCCCTGCCTGATCGAAGAAGATGAAGGGGCCGACCATGGTCCGCTCCTTCGCCGGGAGCGCGCGATGCACCTTGAAATCGCCCAGATCATGGGTCGTTGGCGTGATCGTCTGCAGCAGCACATTGTCGCTCGACATGGGACGGCTCCTGTCGTTAGGGTCAGGCTTCTCCGGGTGCGCGGGCCTTGATCGCGAGGGCATGGACCTTGTCGCGCAGCAGGTCGGCGAGCGCGGCATTGACCAGGCGCTGGCGGGCGACGCGGCTCTGACCGACGAACCGTTCGGCGACGATCTCCACGGTGAAATGGCTTTCGCCCGAGCCGTCATGGCCGGCATGGCCACGATGCTTTTCGCTGTCGTCGATGACGGCGAGATGGGCAGGAGTCAGGGCGGCGCGCAGCCGCGCCTCGATTTCGGTGGCGACAGGGCCTTTGAGGTCGGTGGTCATGCGCCCTATATAGGCTGCTTTGCCAGCCATTCCATCAGGACAATCTTGAGTAGCGATCCCTTCTCGACCCGTCGTTTCAACCGTTTCCATGGCCGCGTGGAAAGCGACCGCCCCTGCGCCGTGCCCGGCTGCCCGGAACCGGGCGAATTTCGCGCGCCATTGCAGGAAGGCCACCGGTCGCATCATGAAGGGCCGCAATGGCGCTGGCTGTGCCTGGACCATGTCCGCGCCTTCAACCAGGGCTATAATTTCTTCACCGGCATGAGCCCGGAGGAGATTGCCGCGGCCCAGCGCCCCTATGCCGGCTGGGAGCGGGAGACCCGTGCTTTTTCGAGCAATGCCGCCAGCCTGCCGCCCAAATGGTCGGACTTCCAGGATCCGCTCGACGCGATCGGCGCCAAGTTCAAGGAACGGGTCGCCAAGGCGCGGGCCGATGCGCAGGTGCGGCAGGACGGGCAATTCCTGTCATCCGAGGATCGCAAGGCGCTGTCGGTGATGGGCCTGCCGATCGACGCCGACCGCAAGGCGCTGCGCACCCGCTATACCGAATTGCTGCGCCGCTATCATCCCGACCATAATGGCGGCGACCGCACCAAGGAGGGGCAGCTGCAGAATGTGATCGAGGCCTATGGCCATCTGCGCAAGGCGCCGGTGTTCGCCTGACTTCGCATATTTGCGTTCCATTCCGGTCTGGCATCCCGCCCCGATGTAGGACAGGATGGCCTTGCCGGGTGGGAATGACGCTGCCATAGCGCCCGGCCCTCGATTTTCCCGGAGAGACCCCATGCAGGATCAGCCCCGCACGCTGGGCCTTGATTTCGGCACGACCAACAGCGTCGCCGCCATCGCCGATGCCGGCCAGTCGGAACTGGTCGAATTTGCCGGCGCGCAGGCGACTGGCGCGGTGTTCCGGTCTGCCCTGTGCTTCTGGCATGACAGCCATGTGAAGGGCGGCATGGCGCATGAGGCCGGCCCCTGGGCGATCAGTGAATATCTGGAATTTCCAGAGGACAGCCGGTTCCTGCAATCGTTCAAGTCGGTGGCGGCCAGCCCGATCTTCGAGAGCGCCAGCATCTTCGAGAAACGCTATCGCTTCGAGGAACTGGGGCAGATGTTCCTGGGGAAGATGATCGGCCATGCCGGCGGCACGCTGGACAAGAGGCCCGAACGCATCGTCGTCGGCCGGCCGGTCGAATATGCCGGCGCGCGGCCCGACGAGGCGCTGGCGCGGCAGCGCTATGACGCGATGTTCGCCAGCTTCGGCAGCGAGATCCATTATGTCTATGAGCCGCTGGGCGCCGCGTTCAGCTATGCCAGCCGGCTCGACAGCGCGGCGACCATCCTGGTCGCGGATTTCGGCGGCGGCACCAGCGACTTTTCGCTGGTACGGGTCGAGGCGCCGGGCGCGGCGCGGCGCTGCGTACCGCTGGGATCGGCGGGCATTGGCCTCGCCGGTGACCGGTTCGACTATCGCATCATGGACCAGCTGGTGCTGCCGATGCTGGGCAAGGGCGGCGCCTATACCTCCTTCGGCAAGGAACTGGAGATACCGCGCAGCTATTTCGCCGATTTCGCCGACTGGTCGCGCCTGGCGCTGATGCGCAACCGGCGGACGATGGACGAGCTGGCCAAATTGCAGAAGGCCGCGCGCGATCCCGCCGCGATCGGCCGGATGATCACCGTGATCGAGAAGGAACTGGGCTATCCGCTCTATGATGCGGTCGGCGCGCTGAAGCGGGCCCTGTCGGACGCGGACAGCGCCACCTTCCACTTCGAGGGCGGCGGCATCAGAATCGAGACCGAGGTTGCGCGCGACGATTTCGAGCGCTGGATCGCGGCCGATATCGCCGCGATCGAGGCGACCGTCGACAAGGCGCTGGCCAAGGCCAATGTCGCCCCGGAAAGCATCGACCGGGTGTTCCTGACCGGCGGATCGTCGCTGATCCCCGCGATCCGCGACATCTTCTTCCGCCGCTTCGGCCATGACCGGATCGCCACCGGCGGCGAGCTGACATCGATCGCCCATGGGCTGGCACTGGTCGGACAGGAGGCCAATCTGACCGAATGGGCCGCTTGATCGCCGGGCGCGAAGCCCCCACTGTCTCGACACACCCTTGCCCGATCGTTTAGGGCGAGAGTGACTCGCAGGAAGATGATGACGACATGACCGACATTTCCAACATCCAGCCCGATGCCCGTTCCGAGACGCTGATGGAGGCGCCCGACCGCGAAGTCGATGTGCGCGAGATGTTCGGCATCGACATCGACATGAAGGTTCCGGCCTTTTCCCAGGCCGATGAGCGCGTGCCCGATCTCGACCCCGCCTATGTGTTCGATCCGGACACCACGCTGGCGATCCTGGCCGGTTTCGCCTTCAACCGCCGTGTCATGGTCCAGGGCTATCATGGCACCGGCAAGTCGAGCCATATCGAGCAGATCGCTGCGCGCCTGAAATGGCCCTGCATCCGCATCAATCTGGACGCGCATATCAGCCGCATCGACCTGGTCGGGCGCGACGCGATCGTGCTGAAGGACGGCCAGCAGGTCACCGAATTCAAGGAAGGCCTGCTGCCCTGGTCGCTGCAGCGCCCGGTCGCCTTGGTGTTCGACGAATATGATGCCGGCCGCCCGGACGTGATGTTCGTGATCCAGCGCGTGCTGGAAACCGACGGCAAGATGACACTGCTCGACCAGAATCGCGTGATCCGGCCGAACCCGCATTTCCGCCTGTTCGCGACGGCCAACACGGTCGGCCTGGGCGACACGACCGGCCTCTATCATGGCACGCAGCAGATCAACCAGGGCCAGATGGACCGCTGGAATCTGGTGGTGGCATTGAATTACCTGCCCGCCGCGACCGAGGCGCAGGTGGTGCTGGCGAAGTCGGGCGAGTACGACCATGAGGGCGGCCGCAAGGAGGTCGAGAGCATGATCAAGGTGGCGGAACTGACCCGCCAGGGCTTCATCAACGGCGATATCTCGACCGTGATGTCGCCCCGCACCGTGATCAGCTGGGCGCAAAATGCGCTGATCTTCAAGGATGTCGGCTTCGCCTTCCGCCTGTCCTTCCTCAACAAGTGCGATGAGGCGGAACGGCCGCTGGTGGCGGAATATTATCAGCGCGTCTTTGGCAAGGACCTGCCCGAGAGCGTGGCGAGCCGCGCGAACTGAACCTTCGCACGGCCCCTTGAACGAAAGGGCGGAACCATGATCGTCGTCGAACGGATCGACCCCAATGGCGGCAGTGCGCACCGGATCAGCATCCGGGGCCATGAGATCGTCGCCGACATGTCGGCGCCCGACGGCCATGACGCCGGGCCGGACCCGCATGACCTGTATGATTCGGCACTGGGCGCCTGCAAGGCGATGACCATGCTCTGGTATGCGCAGCGCAACGGCATTCCGGTCGAGAATATCCATGTCGGCGTGGTGCGCGATGCGAGCCAGGAGCGGGCCGGGGTCTACAAGCTGACCACCCGCATCGCCGTGACCGGCCCGATGAGCGACGAGCAGCATGACAAGCTGATCGCGGTCGCGGCCAAATGCCCGGTCCACAAGCTGATGAGCGAGGTCGAGACGCAGATCGAGACCGTCGCCGTGCCGCGCGTGAACGATCCGGAGGGCCGGTGAACGCTGGCCCGCGCCCGCGCTTGGCATTATGATGGATATATGGACAGGAACACCGCCATCGATCGCCTGAAAGCCCATGAAGCCCAGTTGCGGGCCATGGGTGTGGTGAGCCTGTCCTTGTTCGGATCGACCGCGCGGGGCGAACAGCGGCCGGATTCCGATGTCGATGTCGCGGCCAAGCTGGTCGATGATGGCCGGATCGGCCTGTTCGAGGTGGCCGCGATCGGCGAAGCGGTGCGCGAGGCGCTGGGCGTCGCCGTCGACATGGTCACCGAACCGGCCCGCAAGGCACGACTGCAACACGAGATCGATCGGGATCGCGTCTGTGTCTTCTAGCCGCGAAGCCCAGAGGTTGCAGGATATTGTCGAGAATATCGACGCGGCCCGTTCCTATGTCGGCGACATGGCGATCGTGGCCTTCATCGCCGATCGCAAGACGGTGGATGCCTGCGAACGCTGCCTGCAACGGATAACCGAAGCGGTGATCAAGATCGGCGAGGACCGGATGGAGGAGATTGCGCCTGCAATCCCCGCCAGGGCCATTCGCGGCCTGGGCAATGTCCTGCGGCATGAGTATGATTCGATCGACCTCCGCTATATTCTCATCACGATCCAGCGTGACCTGCCGCCGCTGCGTGCGGCCTGCATCGCCGCGCTGAAGGACTTGCCATGACCGAACGTTCCCCCCTCGACGCCTTCAAGGATGTGCTGGCCGGTACTGCGCGGGCGATGACGCGCGACATGGAGGTGGAGGTGAGCTTCACCGCCGACACGCCGCACATGGTGGGCAAGGCGATCAAGGTGCCGACGCCCAGCCGCGCTTTGCCCGCCGATCAGGTGGCACTGGCGCGCGGCTTTGCCGACGCCAATGCGCTGAAGCTGCGCCACCATAATGCCAAACTGCACAATGCGATGGCGCCGGGCGAAGCGGTGGCGCGCGCGGTGTTCGACGCGGTCGAGCAGGCGCGGGTCGAGGCGATCGGATCGCGGGCGCTGGACGGCGTGCGCGCGAACCTGAACGAGGCGCTGGCGATGCGCCTGAAGTCCGATCCGATCCGCCGGGCGCGGGCGGCGGACGAGGTGCCGCTGTCGACCGCGCTGGCGCTCAAGGTGCGCGAACGGCTGACCGGCCAGGCGGTGCCCGAGGAATTGCAGCCGGCGATGAAGCTGGTCGACCAGTGGATCGAGGACAAGGCGGGCACCGATCTCGACGCGCTGGGCCTCGCCATCGACGACCAGCGCGCCTTCCAGAAGCTGACCCAGGCGATGCTGGAGCATCTGCAACTGGTCGATGCCGACGTGCCGCCCGAAACCGACGACCCCGAGCCCGAGGATGAGGGCGAGGACAAGGAGGAAGAGCAGGAAGAAGGCGATTCCGGCCAGGAGGAATCGGGCGACAGCGACATGAACGCCGAGGCCCGATCCGAGGATCAGGGCGGCGAGACCGAAGAGGGCGACACCGACTATAGCGAGGAGTTCGACGCCGACGCGGAAGACGGCGCCGACGATATGGGCGAGGAAGGCATGATGCCGGTACGGCCCAATCGGCCGACATCCGACCTGCCCCCCGGTTTCGACTATAAATCCTATACCCAGAAGCATGACGAGGTCGTCACCGCCGACGACCTGTGCGACGAGGATGAGCTGAATCGTCTGCGCGGTTTCCTCGACCAGCAGCTTGTGTCCTTGCAGGGGGCCGTCACCAAGCTTGCCAACCGGTTGCAGCGCCGGTTGATGGCGCAGCAGCTGCGATCGTGGGATTTCGACCAGGAGGAAGGGATTCTGGACGCGGCGCGGCTGGCGCGGATCGTGATCGACCCGACCCGGTCGCTGACCTACAAGATCGAGCGCGACACCGAGTTCCGCGACACCGTCGTCACCCTGTTGATCGACAATAGTGGCTCGATGCGCGGCCGGCCGATCAGCATCGCCGCGATCAGCGCCGACATCATGGCCCGCACGCTGGAACGCTGCGGCGTGAAGACCGAAATCCTCGGCTTCACCACGCGCGCCTGGAAGGGCGGACAGAGCCGCGAGGACTGGCTGGCGGCCGGGCGCCCGCCGATGCCGGGACGGCTCAACGACCTGCGCCACATCATCTACAAGAAGGCCGACGAACCCTGGCGCCGGGCGCGCAGGAATCTGGGCCTGATGATGCGCGAAGGGCTGCTGAAGGAAAATATCGACGGCGAGGCGCTGCTCTGGGCGCATGCGCGCCTGATCGCGCGACCCGAGGAGCGGCGCATCCTGATGGTGATTTCCGATGGTGCGCCGGTCGACGACAGCACCCTGTCGGTCAACAGCGGCACCTATCTGGAGCGGCATCTGCGCCAGGTGATCGACTGGATCGAGAACCGGTCGCCGGTGCAACTGGTGGCGATCGGCATCGGCCATGATGTCACCCGCTATTATCGCCGCGCCGTGACCATCATGGACGCCGAACAATTGGGCGGCACGATGGTTGAACAGCTTGCAGGGCTGTTCGACGAGGATTGACCGGCCAGTTCGGTCCCGTCGTCCCGCATTATTGGAATTCTGGAGAGGCAAGATGAGTGTCGCCTTTCGTCGCGAAAGCGACGATGAGCATATGGAGCCCAAGTTCGAGCTGCCGATCCCGCCCGGTCCCAATTGGGTCACGGCGCGCGGATTGCGGCTGACGCAGGAACAGGTGGCGGCGCTGGAAGCGATCGACACCGCTGCGATGGACGAGGAAACCGCCAAGAAGCACAAGCGGGTGCTGCGCTACTGGCGCACGCGGCTGGCGACGGCGGAACTGCGCCCGGCGGCCGATGGCGAAGCGGTCGCGTTCGGGACGCGGGTGACCTATCGGTTGAACCGCCAGGAAAAGACCGTGGCGATCGTGGGCGATGACGAGGCCGATCCGCATGAAGGGCGGATCAGCTTTTCCGCGCCGCTGGCCCGCGCGATGATGGATGCCGAGATGGGCGAGGCGGTCGACTTTGCCGGCAAGGACGGTGCGATCGAGATCGTGGCGATCGGGGTGGTGGACGAGGCGTAGCGCTTTACGCTTCTCGACAGGCTCGAAGCGAACGGACGTCGCATGGAAAAAGGCCTCCCGGTGATTTGCCGGGAGGCCCTTTTCGGATTCAGGCGCCGCGGGCGGCTTCGAACAGGAACCAGGCGCGCTGTTCGGCCTGGTCGGTCCAGTCGTCGACGATGCCTTCGGTCGCATTGTCGCCTGCCTCGGTGGCGGCGGCCTTCACTGCGCGGAAGGTTTCGACCAGCGCCAGATTGTCGTCGCGCAGTTCCTGGAGCATGTCGGCCGGGCTGACGAAATCGGCGTCATTGTCCTTCACGCTCTGGTGACGGGCGACGTCGCCGATCGAGCGCAGCGTGGTGTTGCCGGTCTTGCGCACGCGCTCGGCGATCAGGTCGGTCACGCCCAGGATTTCGGTCGCCTGCTCGTCGAACATCAGATGATAGTCGCGGAAATGCGGGCCGGAGACGTGCCAGTGGAAATTCTTGGTCTTGAGATAGAGGGCAAAGCTGTCGGCCAGGGCACCGTTCAGGGCCTCTGCGACCGACTTGGTGGCGTTGCTCTTGAGGTCGGTGGGCGTCTTGAGATCGGGGGCGGTCATGCATTGTCCTCCTGTTGGGGCGGAATTGATTTCGGACATATAATGATTGTCCGTCAATAAGGTGCCCCCGCAAGTCGGAAATCTTTGGGCAATTTATCGGTCAGGCTGATGAAGGGAATCGATCAGAGCCGGCCGATCGCGCTCATCGCCATGCCTGCGCCCGCCAATATGGCGATGCCGCCGCCGACCAGGCGAATCGCGCGCACCGGCAGCACGGAGAGGAATCGGTCGCGCATCAGGATCACCGGCACGCTGGCGGCGATCACGCCGATCGCGCCGCCGATCGCGGCCAGCGCCGGGTCGGCCGTGCGGGTGGCGATGCCCAGGATCAGGAATTGCGGGCCGTCGCCAAAGCCCAGGATGAAGACGCCGAGCGCCGTGGTGAGGAACGGCCCGATGCGCCAGTCATCGAGCGTGTCGGGCATCTTCACCGGCCAGAGCAGGCCGACGCCCAGGAACAGCACCGACAGCGCCATGAACAACAGCCGTGCGTCATGGCCGAGCATCGGCCCGATCCAGGCGCCCGCTGCCGCGGAAAGCGCGGCATTGGCGATGGCGGCAACGGCGACGCCGGCGATGATCGCCCCATCGCGTTGATAGCGATGGGCGAGCGCGAGCACGAGCAACTGCCCCTTGTCCCCGATTTCCCCGAACAGGCAGCCCAGCAGGGCGATCAACAAGGCGTCCATTCCAAATCCCGTCAGGCGTGCAGGCGATGTACCGTAGCGGGCGCGGCGGCCGGCGGCAAAATATTGTCGAGCGGCGGCAATTCGTCGGCGATCGCGTCACGCATCCGGTCGAGATAGGAGAGGACGACCGAATCGAGCCCATCGAGCGAGAGGACCGACTGGAGCGTGGCGGCCAGATCGCCGACGCTATCGACGCGGAAGGCGCGTGCGATATGGCGGATCTGGTCGACCTCGTCATGCAGGCGCGGCACCGACACATGGCCGCGCTGGGCGGCGAGTCCGTCGACCCGCCGCAGCAGGTCCGCCAGAATCGCCAGTTTCGGATCATGTCGCATGGAGCCATCTCCCTTCATCCGTGCCCCGCCTGGCAGCATGCGCGCATAGGGTTAAAGGGCCGTAAAGCCTGTTGCGCAGCCTCCATTGGGCGCGCGAGCCTTGACATCGGGGCGAATCTGCCCCAAGGGGCACCGCTGAAACGGGGCGGTCCGACAGGGCCGCTTTTCTTTTTACGCTATTTCAAGACCAGGGACCAAGCCATGGCCAAGCCGGCAACTGTCAAGATCCGCCTCGTCAGCACGGCTGACACTGGCTTCTTCTACGTCACCAAGAAGAACCCGCGCACCACGACCGAAAAGCTGAGCTTCAGCAAGTATGACCCGGTCGTGCGCAAGCATGTCGAGTTCAAGGAAGCCAAGATCAAGTAAGCCGTAGCGGGCTTCGCGCCCGCGCGCCTGATCTTTCGGCACCGAAAAAGGCCCGTCCCTGTTGGGAGCGGGCCTTTTCCTGTTGGCATGCGAGCCGGATAGGCCCCCGATCCGAAGATCGGGAGCCCGATATCGTCAGTTGCCGACCGGCTTGGCGTCTGTGCGGCGCACGACGATGGTCGAGGAGCGCGGCTGCTGGCCCGAAACCGGCCAGTTGCCGGTCGGATGCTGGATGTTGATGAAGAAGTTCACCAGATCCGGCGTGTAGGCGATACCGGTGATCTCGCACCCGGCCGGACCGACCAGGAAGCGCATCGACTTCTTGGTCGACTGGTCGATGTAGAACATCGCATTCTGGCCGAAGACCTGTTCGATCGTGCGGCTGGAATCACCCGACGAACCCGGCACCGAATGGTCGGTCTGGACCCACAGGCGGCCCTTGGGATCGATGCGGATGCCATCCGGGCTGGAGAAGGTGTCGCCGTTGATATTGCCTTCCAGATCGTCAGTGGCGGCGCCGAAGCTGGCCAGCGAGGGATCACCCGCCAGCAGGAAGATTTCCCAGCTGAACTTGGTGGACAGCGGCGAATTGCCGTCCTCCTTGAACTTGATGATATGGCCGTGGCGGTTGGTCGTGCGCGGATTGGCGGCGTCGGTCGACTTGCGGCTGCTGTTGTTGGTCAGCGTCACGAAGATCGCGCTGTTGTCGGGCGCAACCGTGATCCATTCGGGGCGATCCATGACGGTACCGCCGGCAACACGGGCAGCCGAGATGGTGTTGACCAGCACCTGCGCCTGGTTGGCGAAATCGACCGTGGTCGGGGCAGGCGCCGTGGTGAACTGGCTGACATTGCCCGGATCGGACGCGCCGACGACCAGGCCATTTTCACCCTGGACCAGCGCACGCCATTCGCCCGTGCCGTCGCCGTTGAAGCGGGCGACATAGAGGGTGCCATGGTCGAGCATGTCGGTGTTGGCGGCGCGATTGCCGGTCGAATAGGCGCGATCGCAGACGAACTTGTAGATGCAGCCCGGCGTGCCGTCATGGCCCATATAGAAGGCCACGCGGTTGTTGCTGTCGGCCATATAGGCGACATTTTCATGATCGAAACGGCCCAGCGCAGTGCGCTTGGTCGGCACGGCCAGTTCCAGATAGGGGTCGATTTCGACCACCCAGCCGTAATTTTCCTCCGGCTGTGTCGGGTCGAGATAATTGTCGGTCGATTCCTCACAGGTGAGATAGGTGCCCCAGGGGGTACGGCCCGACGAGCAATTGTTGAGCATGCCCTTGATGGTGCCCGACAACAGGCCCGACGCGGGGCCGCTGGCCTTGTAGCTGCTGTTGCCGGTGTAGCGCTTGTTATATTTCGAGCCGGCCTTGACCGACCATTTGCCGTCCGACGCCTTGGCGACCTCGACCACGCCGATGCCGACCGCCGACAAGGCGAGCGCCTTCTGATCGGCCGTCGCGGTGGCCGCGTCATAGCTGCCGGCCATCAGGATGTTGAAGTCGGGATATTCGAAATTCATCGCCAGCAGGCCGCCGCTATTGGCATCGGTGCCCGACAGTTCGAAATATTCCATGCCGTCATGATTGCCGCCGGCCCATTTTTCGGCGTCGGCCGGGGTCGGATAGCTGCCCGAATAGGGGGTACCGGTTTCGACCGAGTCGCCCGCCTTGAGCAGGACGTCGACGGTGTAGCCCGACGGCACGGTCACGGTGTCGGCCATGCTGGCGGCGACCGGCGTGAAGCTGATGCCATAGCTGGGCGTCGGGGTCGGCGTGGGGGTAGGAGTCGGCGTGGGCGTAGGCGTCGGGGTCTCTTCATCATCGTCATCGCATGCGGCCAGCGCGCCGAGCATGGGCAGGATGGAGAGGCCGAGCAGGCCGTTCTTGAGGATGGTGCGGCGGGCCGGATTGGCGGCAACGATCGCCTCCAGGCTCTGGTCGCCCATATCGATGGTCGGCTGGGCCGCACGCGTGGCCGCGCGCGCCTCGTCGGTCAGATGAGACATGATAAAATACCCCTGTGCATCCGAGCGTCGGCATGACCGCCGCGCCCTTGGCGCGCATGACGTGACAGAGGAGGATGACGCGCAAACTGCGCTATGATGTCAGTGCGGCGACCGAATGATGACGCATAAGTGACGCTGTTTCCGGCTGGTTACAGCAGCGCGTTCACCTGTTCGACGAATCGCAGCACCGAAATCGGCTTGGACACATAGGCGTCGGCGCCGGCCGTGCGTATACGATCCTCGTCGCCCTTCCCGGCATAGGCGGTGACTGCCATGATCGGCACCGCCGACAGGCTGTCATCGCCCTTGAGCGAAACGATCAGGTCATAGCCGCTGACATGGGGCAGATGGATGTCGGTGATGACCAGGTCCGGCGCGAATTCGCGCGCCTGCGCCAGCACGTCGCGGCCATCGCGCAGCGGCAGCACGTCATGCCCGTGCGCGCGCAGCAGGTCGCAAAAAAGTTTCAGATTGAGTTCGTTGTCCTCGACAACGAGCACGCGCTTTGCCACGAGTCACCCGCGTTCCAGAGAAGCCCCTTGGTGCGCGCCTATAGCCGCCCATTCCGCGAGAGCCAATCATGCGACCCGAGACCCAGAATGGCAAGCCGGATAGCGCCGCCGATGCCGAAATTTTGGCATTGATGGCAATGGGATGGACGCTGAGCGATGGTCGCCGGGCCGATCGGCTGCTGGCGCTGACCGGACTGGATGCCGATGCGCTGCGCGCCGGGGTCGGCAATCGCGCGATCCTGAGCGCCGTGCTGGCCTTCCTGGCCGACCATGAACCCGATCTGGTTGCCTGTGCCGAGGCGATCGACAGCAGCCCGGCGGCCCTGATCGCCGCGAAGGAGAATCTGAGCCGATGAGCCGTCCGCTGATCATCACCGACTGCGACGAGGTATTGCTGCACATGGTCGTGCCGTTCCGCCACTGGCTGGACGAGACGCATGACGTGCATTTCGACATGCGCGAACAGGGTTTTGCCGAAGCGCTGCGCCACAAGGACAGCGGCATTCCGCTGGAACGCGAACTGGTGTGGGAGTTGCTGATCGCCTTTTTCGATACCGAAATGGCGCGCCAGACCCCGATCAGCGGCGCGGTCGAGGCGCTGCACCGGCTGGCACAGATCGCCGATATCGAAGTGCTGACCAATATCGGCGAGCGCCACCACCAGCTGCGCATCGAACAGCTCGCAAGCCATGGCCTGCACCTGCCGGTCCACTGGAACCATGGCGGCAAGGGGCGCAAGCTGGCCAATATCCTGGCCGAGCGCCAGCCGAGCTGCGCCCTGTTCATCGACGATCTGGGCGAGCATCATGCGTCGGTCGCGCGTCATGCGCCCGATGTGTGGCGGCTGCACATGGTCGGCGAGCCCGAGATCGCCGGCGACATCCCGGTCGCGGACAAGGCCCATGCCCGGATCGACGATTGGGCCAGCGCCGAAAAATGGATCATCGCCCGCCTGGCCGAAGGGCCGGCACCCGCACTTTCAACGCCCCTGAATGGAGCCATTGCATGAGCATCGACGCCCGCCTTGCCGAACTCGGCATCACCCTGCCCGCCGCCGCCGCGCCGGTCGCCGCCTATGTGCCGGCGGTCGAGGTGAATGGCCTGCTGCATATTTCCGGCCAGATCGCGCTGAAGGACGGACAGCTGATGACCGGCCGCCTGGGCGAAGACCGCGACCTTGATTATGGCGTCGAGGCGGCGCGTGCCTGTGGCCTGAACCTCATCGCCCAGATGAAGGCAGCGCTGGGCGGCGACCTCGACCGGGTCGAGCGGATCGTCAAGCTGGGCGCCTTCATCGCCAGCGCGCCCGGCTTCACCGACCAGCCCAAGGTTGCCAATGGCGCGTCGGAACTGATGGTCGCGGTGTTCGGCGAAGCCGGCAAGCATGCCCGCAGCGCCGTCGGCGTGCCGGTGCTGCCGCTGGGCGCAGCCGTCGAGATCGACGCGATCGTGCAGGTTCGCCCCGCTGCATAAGCGGCCCGACTGGCTGACCGCCCGCCCCTTCGCCCATCGCGGGCTGCATCGGGCGGGCATCAGCGAAAATGGCATGGCGGCGTTCGATGCCGCCATCGCCAAGGGGCTGGGCATCGAATGCGATGTCCGGCTGAGCCGCGACGGCCGGCCCATCGTCTTTCATGACGCCAGCCTGATGCGGATGGCCGGGCAAGCGGGCGCCGTGGCGGATCGCGATACGGCAGAACTGGACGCGCTGCGCCTGCCCGATGGCGGCGCGATCCCGCGCCTTACCGCACTGCTCGATGCCTGTATCACGACGCCGCTGCTGATCGAGATAAAGGTCGAGGGACGCGATGTCGCGCCGACCTGCTCTGCGGTGGCAAGGACGCTCGACGGCCGCGATCAGCCGGTGGCGGTGATGTCGTTCAACCCGCTGGCGATGCGCTGGTTTGCGCAACATCGGCCGGACATGGTGCGCGGACTGGTGAGCAGCAGCCAGAATAAGGGGCGGCTGCGCGCGCTTTTCGACCGCACCCTTGCACTTTGGCTGGCCAATCCCGATTTTCTGGCCTGTGATATCCGTGACTTGCCCTTCCGCTTCGCCGATGCCGCCCGTCGCCGGGGGCTGCCGGTGTTGAGCTGGACGGTGCGCAGCGCGGCGCAGCGGGCGATCGCTGCGGCCCATGTCGACCAGATCATCTTCGAGGGACCAGCATGAGCGAATTTGTCGCGCGCATCGCCGGTGGCGTCGCCGACCTGCCCAGGGCGCAGTGGGATGCCTGTGCCGGCAGCGCCAATCCGTTCATCAGCTGGGATTTCCTGACCGCACTGGAGCGGTCCGAAAGCGTCGGGCCGGGCACCGGATGGCAGCCGCTGCCGATCGTCATCGACGGGTCGGACGGGACGATTGCAGCCGCCGCGCCGCTCTATGCCAAGACCCACAGCCAGGGCGAATATGTGTTCGACCATGGCTGGGCCGATGCCTGGGAGCGGGCGGGCGGCCAATATTATCCGAAAATACAGATCGCCGCGCCCTTCTCCCCCGTGCCCGGCCCCCGATTGCTGCTGCGCGATTCGACGCTGGGGCCGGCGCTGATCGCGGGAATCGAGACGTTGGTCGAGCGCAACGACCTGTCATCGGCGCATGCGACCTTCGTCGATCCCGACCAGATCGCGCTGTTCGAGGCGGCGGGCTGGCTGATTCGCGAGGACAGCCAGTTTCACTGGCACAACAGGAGCTATGCCGGGTTCGAGGATTTCCTGGCCGAGCTGTCGAGCGAGAAGCGCAAGAATATCCGCAAGGAAAGGCGGCGCGCGGTCGAGGGGCTGGAGATCGTCCACCTGACCGGCAGCGACCTGACCGAAGCGCATTGGGACATCTTCTGGGATTTCTATCAGGATACCGGCGCGCGCAAATGGGGCAGGCCCTATCTGACCCGGTCCTTCTTCTCGATCCTGGGCGAGACGATGGCGGACAGGATATTGCTGATGCTGGCGCTGCGCGAGGGCCAGGCGGTTGCCGGGGCGCTGAACCTGATCGGCGAAGATACGCTCTATGGCCGCTATTGGGGATGCCGCGAGGACGTGCCCAACCTGCATTTCGAGCTATGCTATTATCAGGCGATCGATGCGGCGATCGCGCGCGGGCTCGACCGGGTCGAGGCGGGCGCGCAGGGCGGCCACAAGCTGGCGCGCGGCTATGCGCCGCAGCCCACCTATTCGGCGCATCATATTCCCAATGCGAGCTTTCGCCGGGCGGTGGCGGGCTTCCTCGACGCCGAGCGGGAGGAAGTGCAGCGCGACCGTTTGTGGCTCAATGAAAGAACGCCCTTCCGCAAGGAAGGCTGATCAGGCGGCGCGGACTTCGGTCGCGACGATCCAGGCACGGGCCTGGCGCTGGGCCTCGGCAATCTCGCGCGCGGTCATTTCCTCGGCGATTTCGGCGCGCATGCTCTGGCCGGCTTCGCTGCCGCCACGGGCCGCAAGGTTGAACCATTTATGGGCCTCGACCAGGTCGATCGGCATGCCCCCGGTGCCGCAGCTATAGGCGACGCCCAGTTCGAAACAGGCCTCTGCCGAGCCGTGGGCCGCACCGGCCATACGACTATCCATCAAGAACTGCGCACTTTTGAGACTATTTGCCATGATCTTCCCCTGTATCCCTAACCCAATGTTCCAACCTTTGGTTTGCGAGTGGGGGCAGAATGCCCGGCAGGCCGTAAAAAATGGTTAACGGCAAAATCGGCATATTTGCGCAGTTTGCCCGAAGCTGCTGGATGCGGCAGGGTTAATGCCCGGTGGGCGATGACAGGTGGGCGATGAGGGGCGGAAATAAGCGCGTTGGGGCTGGCGCCGCCGGGCGATTGTCCGCATAGGCCAGTGATGGCCGAAAATTCCCCCATGGGCGTGCAGCCTGCCGCAAAGGATATTCATTTCCGCGAGTTCGTGCTGCTGTGTGCGTGCCTGATGGCGATGAATGCGCTGTCGATCGATCCGATGCTGCCGGCCCTGCCCGATATCGGCCGCGACCTGCATATCGCCAACCCCAATGACCGGCAGTTGATCATCAGCTTCTATTTCATGGGGCTGGGCGTGGGATCGCTGCTGTTCGGCGTGCTGTCCGACCAGTTCGGGCGCAAGAAGGTGCTGGGCGGGGCGATGATATTGTTCATCCTGTCCTCGATCGCCTGTGCCGGGGCGCACAGCTTCACCATGTTGCTGATCGCGCGCACCAGCGCCGGCTTCTTTGCCGGGGCAAGCCGCGTCATCACCGTCGGTATCATCCGCGACCGGTTCAAGGGCGACGCGATGGCACGGGTCATGTCGCTGATCTTCGCGGTGTTCATGCTGATCCCGGTGATGGCGCCCAGTTTCGGCCAGGCGATATTGTGGATCGCGCCATGGCGCTGGATCTTCTGGGTGCTGGCGATCCTGGCGACCGCGATCCTGGGCTGGATGGCGATCCGCCTGCCCGAGACGCTGCATCCCGACAATCGCATCCGCATCAACCCGCGCACCATCCTCCAGACGGTCGGCACGATCTTCCGCACGCGCAGCTCGATCGGTTACATGCTGGCGAGCGGCGTGGTGATGAGCGGCCTGATCGGCTTCATCCTGTCGGTGCAGCAGATCTTCTTCGACGTTTTCCATGCGCAGAAGATCTTCCCCCTCGCCTTTGCGACGATCGCCGGCAGCATGGGCATCGGCAGCCTGGTCAACAGCCGGCTGGTCTCGCGCTTCGGCGCGCGGCGGCTGAGCCAGAGCGCGCTGATCGCCTTCATCCTGATTGCGGCGGTGCATCTGGCGGTGATCCTGGCCGGGCAGGAAACGATCGTCACCTTCATGGTCCTGCAGGCGATGACGATGATGACGGTGGCGTTCACCGCGTCCAATTTCAGCGCGATCTCGATGGAGCCCTTCTCCAAGGGAGCGGGCGTCGCCTCCTCCTTCCAGGCGTTCCTGACGACCGCGGTGTCGAGCGCGCTGGGCAGCCTGGTCGGCCGCGCCTTCGACGGCACCACCCTGCCCTTCACCTTGGGGCTGCTGGTGTTCGGATCGGGATCGCTGTTGATCGTCTTCTGGGCGGAGCGCGGCAAGCTGTTCACCCGACCGCACCTCAACGCGCTGCGCGAGGATTATGAGGCGATGCACTGATAGACGGATAAGGGGCCGGGCGCACCGATGGGATGCGCCCGGCCGGTTCGTCAGAAGCGCGTGCTGAGGCCCAGATTGATCGAGCGGCCCATGCCCGGCACCGGGCGCAGCACGCCGGTCGCGCCATAATCGCCCAGTGACATGCCGCCGAGCGGCAGGTCATAGCCGGCGTCGAAGAGATTCTTCGCCTCGACCGTCAGCTTCAGCCCCTTGGCCCAAAGCGGCAGCGTATAGCCGGCGCGCAGGTCGACCAACGCATAGCCGCGCGTGCGCGGTTCGTTGCGGGTGGCGTCGACGCGATTCTTGTCGGCGACAAATTCGACATCGGCGCCCAGTTCCAGCGCGTCGATGCGATGGGCGAGGCCCATCTTCAGGTCGAGCGGCATCTGGCGATAGAGCGGGCCGCCATCCGACAGATTGCGGCCATGGACGTAAGCAGCGCTGGCGGTGAAGCTGGTTTCGACATGGGCGCTGCGCTGGAGCGGCACGCTGGCGCTGACATCGACGCCGTAAAATTCGGCATCCTGATTGGCGAATTGCAGCTGCACGAAGCCGCTGGGCATGCCCATCATGTCGGTCAGATCCTGGAGATGGACCGCGTCGATATAGTCGTTCACGCGGGTATAATAGGGCGAGATCTTCAGCGTCGCCCCGCCCTTCGCAGTCAGGCGCAGCGCGGCGCTGACCGTGTCGGCCTGTTCCGACTTGAGGTCGAGATTGCCGACATAGCCATTGCCGTCGCCATACCAGCCGATCATCTGGCTGGCCATCGCACCCCGGCCCCAGGCATAGCGTTCGTAGAGATTGGGCGCGCGGCTCTTGTGCGCATAGCCGAGTTCAAAGGCGAGCAGGTCGGACGCCTGCCAGCTGGCCAGCGCGGTCGCGCTCCAGTTGTTGTCGGTGCGGCGATGGCTGCGCGCATTGAAGGCTTCGGCCGCCATGGCGTCGGCCATGTTCATCATGCCGGTGCCATAGGGCTGGACATCGCCCGTATTCATCCGCACCCGATCGAAGCGCGCGCCGATCGAGGTGGAAAGCCGATCGGTCCAGTGCGATTCCCATTCGCCGAACAGGCCCAGCCGGTCGCGCCGGCCATTGTTGATGTTGATATAGGGATTGGGGCCCATCATCATCGATCCGGCGACCGGCGGCCACCAGTCGTCCATGCCCTGATGCTGATAATCGCCGCCCACACGCAGCGTATCGTGCGGGCCGACCGGCAGGCTCAGCTTCACCGCCGAGGTGAAGCTGTGAATTTGCGTGTTCATCGGCATGGAGCCGGGCTGCTTGTCGGCGAGGAAGTCCATCCGATGGGCGGTGTCGCGATAGCCGACGCTGGCATCGACATCGCCCCAGGCGAAGGTGCCGCGATAGCGGCCGTTGAGGAACCAGGACTTGTTCGAGGTCATGTCCATATATTGGTTCGGGAAGCCCTCATAGGGCGAGAAATGATAGCCGCCCTTCAGTTCGAACAGGCCGAGGCGGGTCTGGGCGGCGAGCGCCAGTTGATGGTCGGTCTTGGCATATTCGGTCGAGCGGGCCACGCCCCGGTTACCGCCGCCGTCATAGTTATCCGACTGGGTGTAGGAGCCGCTATAGGTGGCGCTGATCCGCTTGCCCGCGACCGTCAGCGTGACGCCGCCGCCAAAGGCGTCGCCATTGCTGCGATAGAAGCTGGATGCCTCCCCCGTGACCAGGGTGCCGCCATCGACGGCGAAGCGTGGCATCGCGCTTTCGACGGCGATGATGCCGGCGATATTGTCGCCGCCCATGCTGACCGGCGAGACCCCCGGCACCACCGCGATGCTGCCGACCGTCTGCGGATCGGTATAGGAAAGCGGCGTATTCATGTCGTTGGGGCAGGCAATGTCGACCGGGATGCCGTCAAGCGTGATGCGAATCCGCTGTTCGGTCAGGCCACGCAGCGCCGGCATGGAGGAAAAGCCGCCGCCGCCATTGGCCGCGACGCCGGGCAGGCTGGCGAGGATGGCGGCAGTGTCGCTGCTCGACAGGGCGCGGCGGCGCAATGTGCCGCTGCCAAGCCGGGCGCCGTTGAGCGGCGCGCTGCCGATATCGAGCGCAGCCGCGTCGAAGCGGGTCTGGAGCGGCGGGGCCGCGTCATCGGCGATGGGGGTATCGGCCGGCAGGCTGTCCTGCGCGGCGACATGGGTGGGGAGCAATGCCAGCGATGCGGCGATTGCGACGAGAGATGTCTTCATCGGAAACCCTGTTTGCGCGCGCCTGCCTTCCCGGCAGGGGCGCTTGATCTGAAAGAAAGGCCGCGCGGCGGCACGGCCATGGTCGGATCAGGCGGGTGGTCCGCGCAAAGGGGGACGCAGATGGCCGATGCGCACAAGCGCAGGCGGCCGCACCGGCGCGAAGCCGAGCAGCAGCACGAAGGCGAGCGCCAGCACCAGGATCAGCGGATCGGCGCCGCCGAGCGATGCCATGGAGAGCGCGCCATAGGGACATGTGCGCTTGGCCGCATCGGCCGGCTGATGATCGGGATCGGCCTGCAAGGGCACGATCAGTTGCGAGGAGGTGCTGCCGATCGCGGCGTCATGGCAGAACTGGATGACCAGGGTGCGCTGTTGCTGCGCCAGCATGAAGCCGCCGGGCAGCAAGGCCTTCATGCACAGCGCCAGCAGGACAAGCGCCAGCGCTTGCCCCCGATGCTGCTGAAGATAGGCGCGCAGGCTCCCCATGGGGACGGCCTAGCCCGGCCCCCGCCCGCTGTCACCAAGACAAAAGGTCGCAGGGGTCGGGCCGGCAGAGGCACCCAAGAAAAAAGGGGCGGTCGCCCGCCCCTTCCTTCCATCGATCGTCAGGCCGATCAGGCGTCCTGGCCGCCCGGCGTGTGCGCGCCCGGCAGCGGCGGCACCGGCTGGGGCGGGATGCCCGCGCCAGCCTCCGCCACATCGACCACGCCCCGGCCGACATGGCTGCGGCTGCGGCTATAGGCGAAATAGACGATCAGGCCGAGCGTCGCCCAGCCGACGAACATCAGCTTGGTTTCAACGCCCAGGCTCCAGAAGAGATAGGCGCAGCCGGCGATGGCGATCGGCGCGGTGATGTAGATGGCCGGAGTGCGGAACGGACGCTTGCGGTCCGCATCGGTCTTGCGCAGGCGCATCACCGCGATCGACACGGCGGCGAAGGCGAAGAGCGTGCCCGAGTTGGAGATGTCCGCCAGGATGCCGACCGGGAAGAAGGCCGCGAACAGCGCCACGAAGATGCCGGTCAGGATGGTGATGACGTGCGGCGTCTTGTAGGTCGGATGCACCTTCGAGAAGAGTTCCGGCAGCAGGCCATCGCGGCTCATGACGAAGAAGATGCGGGTCTGGCCGAACATCATCATCAGGATGACCGAAGGCAGGGCCAGGCCGGCGGCGAGGCCGAGCAGGTTGCCGATCTGGGGCCAGCCGATTTCACGCAGGGTCCAGGCCAGCGCTTCCTTCGAGCAGGTGACGGCTTCGGTGCCGGCAGCGGCCAGCGCGGCGCACTGCTGCGACAGGGCGGTCGAGCCGGGGGCGAGCACTTCGCCGGCCGGGCCATAGACCGGCTGTGCGCCGACGGTGCCGATCACGCCGGCCGCGACCAGCATGTAGAAGATGGTGCAGATGGCGAGCGAGCCGATCAGGCCGATCGGCATGTTGCGCTGCGGATTCTTGGTTTCCTCCGCTGCGGTCGAAACCGCGTCGAAACCGACATAGGCGAAGAAGATCGAGGCGGCGGCGGCCGACACGCCCGAGAAGCCGAGCGGCATGAACGGGGTGAAGCCCTTCATGTTCATGACCGGCACCGACAGGACGATGAACAGGGTCAGCGCCGACACCTTGATCGCGACCAGCACCGCGTTGACGGTGGCGCTTTCCTTGGTGCCGATGACCAGCAGCCAGGTGACGAGCGACGCGATCAGCATCGCCGGCAGGTTGACCATGCCGCCATCGAACGGCCCGCGCGTCAGCAGATCGGGTATGTCGAGGTGGAATGTATGTTCGATCAGGCCAACGACGTAGCCGGACCAGCCCACCGACACGGCGCCGGCGGCGACCGCATATTCGAGGATCAACGCCCAGCCGACCATCCAGGCGATGAGTTCGCCCATCACCGCATAGCTGTAGGTATAGGCGGAACCCGAGACCGGGACCATGGCGGCCATTTCGGCATAGCAGAGCGCGGCAACCGCGCAGACGAAGCCGGCAATGACGAAGGAGAGCATCATGCCCGGCCCCGCCTTTTGCGCGGCCTCGGCCGTCAGCACGAAAATGCCGGTGCCGATGACGGCGCCGATGCCCAGCATGGTGAGTTGGAATGCGCCCAGTGAGCGATGCAGTGATTTTTTCTCTGCCGTCGCCAATATGGCGTCGAGAGGCTTAACGCGCCCGAAAATCATCAATGAAACCCTTTATTGGAGTCTTCTGCCCGGGCGACGCGTTAGCCGCCCCCCCTTTTCTGTGGGACGGGAGACTATCGCCTAATCCGCCATGCGCAAGTATGTTGCGCTTCTGAGACATGCTTCTTCACTGAACGCGCGAAGGAAATTTTATGATCGAGTTGCTGCGGGCGCCCGCGCTGGGCGATGTCCCGCATGGCTTTGCCGGACGACAGGGGGGCGTATCGACCGGTGTGTGCGCCGGGTTGAATGTCGGGCTGGGGTCGGAGGATGACCGGCTGGCGATCCTGCGCAACCGCGATCTGGCGCGCGACGCGCTGCTGCCCGGCGCGACGCTGGTGACGGTGCGACAGGTCCATTCGCCCGATGTGGTGACCGTGACCGCGCCGATCGCCGAGGATGAACGGCCCGAGGCGGATGCGATGGTGACCCGCACGCCAGGGCTGATTCTGGGCATATTGACCGCCGACTGCGTGCCGGTGCTGTTTGCCGACAGGGAAGCCGGCGTGATCGGCGCGGCCCATGCCGGCTGGAAGGGCGCGATCAGCGGCGTCACCGACCGGACGATCGCGGCGATGGAGATGCTGGGCGCGACGCGCGCGGGCATTGCCTGCGCCATCGGCCCCTGCATCGGGCGTGCTTCCTATGAGGTGACTTTGGACTTTGCCGAGCGGTTCGAGCGGGACGACGCGGACAATGCGCGATTCTTCAGCGCCGGGCGGGCGGGCCACTGCCAGTTCGACATTGCCGCCTATGTCGCGTCGCGGCTGCAGGCGGCGGGGATCGGGCGGATCAGCCTGCTGGACGAGGACACCTATAGCCAGGCCGATCGCTTCTTCAGCTATCGCCGGTCCTGCCATGCGCAGGAAGGTGATTATGGCCGACAGATATCGATGATCGCCTTACCCAGCTGAACCCGGCTGAGGGGCTTCAAAAGCCGGACAGAGTAGCGCATGAGAGGGGCTGACATGACCAGTTCTTCCCAGACCCTGCCGGACGTCGGCGATGGCAGCCGCCTTTATCAGCAACTGGCCCGGCGGTTGCTCGCGGACCTGGCGGGTGGCCGCTATGCCGTGGGCGACCGGCTGCCGCCCGAGCGCGAGTTGGCGATCGAGCATGATGTCAGCCGCCCGACCGTGCGCGAGGCGATCATCGCGCTGGAAGTGCAGGGGCTGGTAGAGGTGCGGGTCGGATCGGGTGCCTATGTGGTGCGGATACCCGGCGCCGATCGCCAAGCGGCCGAGGCGCCGCGGTTCAGCATCACCGCCTTCGAACTGATGGAGGCGCGACTGGCGATCGAGGGCGAGGCCGCGGCGCTGGCGGCACTGCATGCCCGACCGGACGAGCTGGACGAACTGGACCGGCTGGTCGAACAAATCGCCAGCGAGAATCTGCGCGATGGCGATGCCTATGCCGTCGACCAGCAGTTTCACATGCTGATCGCGCAGGCGACGCGCAACGCGGCGCTGGTCGACAGTGTCGCGCGGCTGTGGGAAATGCGGGCGAGCGCGCCGGAATCGCGGCTGCTGCTCGCCAAGGCCCGTGCCGCCAAGGTGACGCCGGTTGTCGAGGAGCATCGCGTCATCGCCCAGGCGATCCGGGCGCACGATCCGGCGGCGGCGCGGGCGGCGATGCGCGGCCATCTGGCGGCGGTGATCGACCATCTGCTGTTCGCGACCGAGGAGGCCGCGGTCGAGGAAGCGCGCAAGGCGGCGCAATCGACCCGCGCCCGCTTCGCCCCCGGCGCGGACTGATCCCGACAGGGCAAAATTGACAGCGATGATGACAGCACCGGGGCGATGTCCGCGGGCGATGGCCTGCGCCTGCTTGACCGGCTGAGCGACAAAAACTAAACACCTGTTCAGTAAAACAGGCTTCGCGGCAAGCGGGCAGGACGGGAGAGAGCGGATGCGGGGGACGCGCGGGCTGTTTCTGGTGCGGACGGTGGCGGGACTTGCGCTGGCGGCGTCGGCCGCGGGGCTGGTGGCGCAGCAGGCGATGCAGACCGGCACGGGGGGCGACTGGCCCGGAGTCAGCGGCAGCGCCGACGAGAGCGGCTATAGCCAGCTGAGCGCGATCAACACCGCCAATATCCGCAAGCTGGGCCTGGCCTGGTCGCTCGACCTGGAGGGCGAGGTATCGCTGGAGGCGACCCCGCTGGCGGTGAACGGCATCCTTTATTTCAGCGGCAGCTATGGCGCGGTCTATGCCGTCGACGGCGCGAGCGGCAGGCTGATCTGGAAATATGATCCGGAAATCTGGAAGGTCAATCCGACCCGGCAGGCGATGGGCATGGGCGTCAATCGCGGCGTCGCTTACGACAATGGCCGGATCTTCATCGGCGTGCTGGACGGCCGGCTGATCGCACTGGATGCCAGGACCGGCGCGGTCGTCTGGAGCGTCAACACGCTGCCGCCGGGCACTATGCACAGCCTGACCGGCGCGCCGCGCACCTTCAACGGCAAGGTCATCATCGGCAATGGCGGCGCGGATATCGGCCAGCGCGGCTTCGTTACCGCCTATGACCAGAAGACGGGGACGCAGGTCTGGCGTTTCTGGACGGTGCCGGGCAGCCCGGAGCAGAATGCCGGCGACCCGGTGATGGAAATGGCGGCCAGGAGCTGGAACGGTTCCTACTGGAAGACCGGCACCGGCGGCACGGTGTGGAACGGCATGACCTTCGACCCGGAGCTCAACCGCATCTATCTGGGCGTCGGCAATGCCGGCCCCTATGATCCGGAAAAGCGCAGTCCGGGCGGCGGCGACAATCTGTTCGTCGCCTCGATCGTCGCGCTGGACGCCGATAGCGGTAAATATCTCTGGCATTATCAGCAGAACCCCCGCGAAAGCTGGGATTACAAGGCGACGGCCAACATGATCGCCGCGACCGTGACGATCGACAGGAAGCCCCGACGGGTGCTGATGCAGCAGCCGACCAACGGCTTCTTCTATGTGCTGGACCGCGAGACCGGAAAACTCATCTCGGCCGAGAAGGTCGGCAAGGTGAGCTGGGCCAGCCATATCGACATGACCACGGGACGCCCGGTGGAAACCGCCAACGCCCATTATCAGGACGGGCCGGTCGACATCTATCCCAGCACATTGGGCAGCCATAACTGGCAGGCGATGAGCTACAGCCCGCAGACGGGGCTGGCCTATATCCCCTATATGCAGGCCGGCGCCCGCTACGCAAAGGCGGACAAGGGGTTCCTGGCCAGCATCACCGGGGCCAGCGCCAGCTTCATCACGCAAAAGCGCGACAAGGATGACCTGACCGGCGCGCTGCTGGCGTGGGATCCGGTGGCGCAAAAGGCGCGCTGGCGCATGACGCGGCCCCATTTGTGGAATGGCGGGACGCTGGCGACGGCCGGCGGGCTCGTGTTCCAGGGGACCGCCGACGGTTATGTCCGCGCGCATGACGCGGCGAGCGGCAAGGAAATGTGGCGCTTCGATGCGGGTCTGGGGATCATCGGCGCGCCGATGAGCTATGCCATCGGCGACACCCAATATGTGTCGCTGCTGGTCGGCTGGGGCGGCACCACGGCGGCGGCGAGCGAGATATTGAATGTCGGCTGGAAATATGGCGCCCAGCCCCGCCGGCTGCTGAGCTTCGCGATCGGCGGCAAGGCGCGGCTGGCGCCATCGCCCCCGCGCGACATGGCGGTCCATGCGCTCGACGATCCCAGCATCGTGCTGGACGAAAAGGCGGTGGCGGCCGGCAAGGAGATGGGTTTCATCTGCGGCGCCTGCCACGGCATGGCGTTCAAGGGTGCCGGCGCACCGGGACCGGACCTGCGCGAATCCGCCCTGTCGCTGTCGGAGGAGAATTTCTACCAGGTGGTGCAGGAAGGCGCGCTGGCCGAACGGGGCATGCCACGCTTCCCGCTGGGCAAGGCGCAGATCCACAATATCTGGTCCTATCTGCGCGCCACCGCGCGCGAGGCGCTGGGCACGCGCAAGCCCGACACCGACACAGCGACGGCGGCGCGCTTCTGATGCGGATGACCGGCGAGGAGCGGATCGCCGCGCCGCGCGACGCGGTATGGCAGGCGCTCAATGATCCGGCGGTGCTGCGCCAGTGCATTCCCGGCTGCCAGTCGCTGGAGCGTGACGGCGGGGACCGGTTGCGGGCCGAGATCGCGGTGAAGATCGGGCCGATCGGCGCGCGCTTTGCCGGCACCGTCACCCTGTCGGAGATCGACGCCCCCAATGGCTATCGCATCAGCGGCGAGGGCCAGGGCGGCACGGTGGGGCATGCCAGGGGCGGCGCGAAGGTGACGCTGGCCGCCGATGGCCCGGCCACGCGCCTGTCCTATGCGGTCGAGGCCGAGGTTGGCGGCCGGCTGGCGCAACTGGGTGGGCCGATCATCGATGCGACAGCGAAGCAGCTTGCGGGGCAATTTTTCCGCAACTTCAACGCGGTGGTCAGCGGCGGCACCGTGCCGGCGGAGGGTGCTCCGGTCGCTGCTGCGCCGGCGCCGGTGCAGGCTCCGCCATCGGCGGGCGGCCATCCCTGGGGCTGGATCATCGCGCTTTTGCTGGCGCTGGCGACCGGGGTGCTGCTGGAGCGCAGCGGCGTGGCGGGCACCGGCATGGTGGCGATCGGCCTGTTGCTGGCGGTGACGGCGCTGGCCGGGTTCGAGGCCGGGCGCAGGGGGCGGCGATGAAGCCCGCGCCGTTCGACTATGTTCGCGCCACCAGCATCGACCATGGCTGCGCCCTGCTGGCCGAGGCCGGGGGCGGCGCGCAATTGCTGGCGGGCGGGCAGACGCTGATGCCGTTGCTGGCGCTGCGCATGAGCCAGCCCTTCATCCTGATCGACATCGGCCATCTGCCCGAATTGCAGGGCGTCGCCCCCCATGCCGGCGGCCTGCGGATCGGCGCGGCGACGCGGCAGGCCGATGCGCTGGCCAATCCGCTGCTGGCGCGGGCCTTGCCGGTCTTCGTCACGGCGCTGGCCCATGTCGGCCATCACCAGACCCGCAATCGCGGGACGATCGGCGGGTCGATCGCGCTGGGTGAACCGGCGGCCGAGATGCCGGCGACGGCGGTGGCGCTGGGGGCGTCCATGACCCTGCGGTCGGTGCGCGGCGCGCGGACCATGGCCGCCGACGACCTCTATCTTGGCCCTTATGCCACCGCGATCGCGCCGGACGAGATGCTGGTGGCGATCGATTATCCGGCCTGGCCGGCGGATGCGGTGCCGCTGTTCCGCGAGTTGGCGCGGCGGCCCGGCGATTTCGCGCTGGTCGGGCTGGTCGGCGCGCTGGCGGTGGTGCAGGGGCGGATCGAGCGGGCCGGCATCGCCTGGTTCGGCATGGGGCCAACGCCGATACGCGCGCGCCAGGCGGAGCAGGCGCTGGTCGGTCAGGCGATCGACCGGATCGATGTGCAGGCCATTGCCGATCTGGCGATCGCCGACAGCGCGCCGATTGACGACGGCCATGCCAGCGCCGCCTATCGACGCAGCGTCGGCCGGCGCATCTTTGCCAGCAGTCTGGCGCAGGCGCTCGACCGGAGGCTGGCGGCATGAGCGAGCATCGCATTTCGATGATGGTAAACGGCCAACAGCATCGCGGGCTGGTGGACGGGCGGCTGATGCTGAGCGACTGGCTGCGCGAGGCGGCGGGCTATACCGGCGTGCATGTCGGCTGCGAGCAGGGGGTGTGCGGCGCCTGCACGGTGATCGTAGACGGGCGCGCGGTGCGGTCCTGCCTGATGCTGGCGGTGCAGGCCGATGGATGCAGCCTGACCACGGTCGAGGGGCTGGCCGCGGCCGACGGCACGCTCCACCCGGTGCAGCAAGCGCTCAAGGATAACCATGGCCTGCAATGCGGCTTCTGCACGCCGGGCATCGTCATGACCCTGGCTGCATTGCGGGCCGATGGCGCCCGCCCCGACGAAGCGGCGATGACCCAAGCCATGTCCGGTCATCTGTGCCGCTGCACCGGTTATCAGGGGATACGCCGCGCGATCCGGCAACTGGCGGCGAAGGATGGCACGCCATGAATGCGCCGCCGATTTCCGCGCAGCGCTTCATCGGCCAGCGCGTGCCGCGCAAGGAAGATGGCCGGCTGCTGACCGGGCGCGGCAGCTTCGTCGACGATATCATCCTGCCCGGCATGCTGCACGCCGCCTTCGTCCGCAGCCCGATCGCGCGCGGCACGATCCGGTCGATCGACACCGATGTCGCGCGCGCGCAACCCGGCGTTCATGCGGTGCTGACCCAGGCGGATCTGGCGCCGTTCGGCGTCACCATGCTGAGTTTCTTCCTCGGCCCGGTGGAGGTGGCGATGACGCCGCTGGCCGATGGGCGGGTCGCCTATGTCGGTCATCCGGTCGCGCTGGTGATCGCCGACGATCGCTATCTGGCCGAGGATGCCGCCAGCCTGGTGGTGGTCGATTATGCCGAGGAAGCCGCCGTCGTCACGCTGGACGATGCGCGCCTTGGCCCACGGGTGCATCCCGATACCGACGACAATGTCGCCGCGCTGATGGGCGAGGAGGACGCCGATGCCGCGCTGGAGGCGCTGCTGGCGGGCGCGCCGCATCTGGTCAGCCAGTCGATCCGCCATCAGCGCATCGCCCAGTCGCCGATGGAGACGCGCGGCGTGGTGGCGAGCCTGCAGGGCGAGAGCGAATTGCTGGTTCATATCACCTGCGCCGGGCCGCAACTGGTGGCGCGCTGGCTGACCTTGGCGCTCGACCGGCCGGGCCTGAGCGTGCGGGTGATTGCCAAGGATGTCGGCGGCTCCTTCGGCCTCAAAAATCATCCCTGGATGGAGGAGGTGTCCGCCATCCTTGCCGCCATGCTGCTGCGCCGGCCGGTCAAGTGGATCGAGGACCGGATCGAGAATCTGACCGCCGCCAACCAGGCGCGCGAGCAGGAAATGACATTGCGCGCCGCCTTCGACGCGGACGGGCGGCTGATCGCCAGCCATGCCGATTATGCGCTCAACAACGGCGCCTATCCGATGGGGGCGGACGCCAATATCGCGGTCCATATGTTCCTGTGGGCGGCCTATAATATCCCCGCCTACAGCTTCGTATCGCGCGGCTGGTACAGCAATACGCCGGGGCTGGCCGCCTATCGTGGCCCCTGGGCGATCGAGACGCTGGCGCGCGAGACCTTGCTCGACCGGGCGGCGCGGCAGATCGGCATCGATCCGATCGAAATCCGTCGCCGCAACCTCTGCACCGCTGCCGACCAGCCGTCGGTCACGCCGCTCGGCATCCCGCGCGAGGATATCACGCCGGCGCAATGTCTGGAGAAACTGCTGGCGGTGGTGGACGTGCCCGCCTTCCGCGCAGAGCAGGCCGCGGCGCGGGCACAGGGGCGCTATCTGGGCCTGGGCCTTGCCGCCTATATCGAGCCGACCGGGGCGGCCGGCAGCATCGCGGTGATGACCGGCGAACTGGCGCAACTGCGGATCGAGCCGACCGGGCGGGTGGTCGCGGTGATGAGCGTCCATTCGCAGGGCCATGGCACCCAGACGACGATGGCGCAGTGCATCGCCGAGCAGCTGGGCGTGCCAATCGAGGACGTCACCATCTTCGATGGCGACAGCTCGCGCGGCGGATTTGGCCCCGGCGCGGGCGGCAGCCGGCAGGGGGTGATCGGCGGCGGTGCGGCGATCCGGGCCGGGCGGCTGCTCGCCGACAAGGTGAAGGTGGTGGCCGCCCATCTGCTCAACGCCAGTCCGGAGGCGATCAGCCTGTCCGACGGGATGGTCCATGTCGCCGGCGCGCCGGAGATGCGGCGGACGCTGCGCGAAATTGCCGAGATCGCCTATGGCGAACCGGGGCGATTGCCGCCGGGCATGGAGACGGGGCTGGAAGCGCAATATCGCTATGATCCGCCGCCCATGACCTTCACCAGCGCGACCCATGCCTGCATCGTCGAGGTCGATGCCGATACCGGGTTCGTGACGATCCAGCGCTGGGTCAGCAGCGAGGATTGCGGGGTGATGATCAATCCGGCGGTGGTCGAGGGGCAGATTGCCGGCGGCCTGGCCCAAGCCATAGGCAGCGTGCTGCTGGAGGATGCCGCGCGCGATGCGCAGGGCAATCCGACGGCGGCGACCTTCAAGGATTATGCGCTGCCGACGAGCTTCGACGTGCCCGCTTTCGAATATGTCCACGCCGATACCCCCTCGCAGGCCGAAGGCGGTTTTCGGGGCGTTGGCGAGGGCGGCTGCATCATCGGCCCGCCGACCCTGGTCAATGCGATCGCCGATGCGCTGGCACCGTTCGGCGAGGTGCCGGTGGACCTGCCGCTGACGCCAGACAAGCTGATGACGATCATCGAGGGGCGGCCCTGGCCCGAACATCCGGTCAGCCGCTTCCATCCCGACCATCGGGCGCCGGAGGCCGATGCCCCTGCCCCGGTAGCGCCCCCTGCCCCGACGGTCGCGCCTGCCGCCCCGGTCGGGATCGACGGCGCGTGGAAGCTGGTGCTGGCGACGCCGATGGGGCCGCAGCCGATGGTGGCGCATTTCCAGGTCGCGGGCGATCGGGTCACGGGGCGGCTGGAGGCCGATCAGGGATCGCAGGAATTTGCCGGCACGATCGCCGGCAATCAGGTGTCCTGGGAGATGAAGGTGACAAAGCCGATGGCGATCACGCTGAAATATGAGCTGGTCTTTGCCGGCGATGTCGTGAGCGGCAAGTGCAGGATGGGGCTGTTCGGCACGGCGAAGGTGCGGGGCGAGCGGGTGCGATGATTTCCGGACACAGAAAAGCCGCCTTGGGGAGATCCGAGGCGGCGTGTGTGTGTGATTTGGTTGCGGGAGTAGGATCTCACACAGACCTAAGAACCGATCTAAGGCAATGATTTTGCGTTATATTGTTCCGAAATTTGCTGAATGATCCCCCTGCAGTACCCCCATAAAGATCAATATGTGATGAGACGTGTAGTTGTTTCGGTTAATCGAAATTTCCGCACCTCACCACGGTAGCCAACGGCAAGACGAATGTCGCGCTCGGAGAGGTTAAGGTGCGAAAGCTGCCGGTCGCTGCGCGGGGCCATCAGCGGTCGTGACCTATTTTTACCATTTAGCGGACCATTTGCTGGACCCAACTTCGGTCTCTTCGTTATCGCATGTTAGCTGTGTCAAACGTTCAGTCCAAAAACCATTCTGAACAGGATGCGCTAACGGTCATAATGCAGGTGGACTGGCAGTCTGTGCATCATCCACCTATCAGCGACTTCGCGCCGGCTTGCCCTAAAGCAAGTCGGCGCGTAAAGAACGGCATGCAGCTTAGATTTGCGCCAGTCCGCCATCGGTGAACAGCTCGCTTCCGGTCATGAAGCTGCTGTCGGATGAGGCAAGGAAGGCAGCGGCTGCCGCCACTTCGGATGGATCACCGACATGACCGATCGGTGTAGTTGCTCCCATTTCGATCATCGCCTCCTTGCCGACGACCTCGGCCGCCAGTTCGGTCAGCGTTGGCCCGGGTGAAAGCACATTGATGCGGATTCCCGTGCCCCGCAGATCCTGCGGCCAACTGCGCGCAAGATTGCGCACGGCAGCCTTGGAGGCGCTGTAAATACTGAAGGCCGGTGTCCCCATCACACCCGTGGTCGACCCGGTCAGAATGATCGAGCCGCCTGTGTCCATGAGCTTCAGTCCCTTTTGCACTGTGAGGATCGTGCCCTTCACATTGACGTCGAAGGTTTCAACATAATGGTCGGCAGTAATGTCCGGCAGCGGCACCAGCGCGCCTGTTCCGGCATTGGCGAAAAGGATGTCTATCGATCCGCGCTCTGCCTTCACTGTCTCGAACAGGCGATCGAGATCGGCAGGATCGGCAACCGAACCCGCCACTGCGCGGGCGTTTGCCCCTAGTTCGCTTAGGGCAGCATCGAGTTTTTCCTGTCGACGTCCGAAAATATAGACGAACGCGCCTTCTGCGATGAAGCGCCGGGCTGATGCTAGGCCGATGCCTGTACCGCCGCCGGTGATGATGGCAGTCTTGCCTTCCAGTCTTTTCATGAATTCCTCCAAACTAATGTTGCACGTAGCTGGAGGCGTACCTACCTATCGGCAAGTATGCACCTTTTGGTAAGTATCGAAAATGTCTGCAGAGCCCAAATCCCTGTTTGATGCTCCGACGCCTGCAGGGGCGTGTTCAGTTGGAACCGTTGCTCCTAATTTCACCTGCGGCCTCGATGCGACGCTCAAGGTCATTGCCGGCAAGTGGAAGCCGTTGATCCTCTACTTCCTGCTCCAGGGGCCCAATCGCTACGGCGCGCTCAAACGCGCGATCCGCGACGTGAGCGACAAGGTTCTGATCCAGCAGTTGAAGGAACTGGAAGCAGATGGGATTCTGCTGCGCACTGATTACAAGGAAGTGCCGCCGCGCGTGGACTATACGCTGACACCCCTCGGCCAAAGCCTCGCTCAGGCGCTCGAGCCTTTATGCAGCTGGGGCACCGAGAATATGTTGGAAATGCAGAGGATCTTCGCCGAACGCGATAGTTGGCAGCGTAGATAGACCCGATGCGTTTTGGCCCTCTGGGCGCTGGCCATGCGCCGAGCAAGGAGTCGATATGGCGAGAATTTTCATCACCGGCAGTTCTACCGGTCTTGGGCTGGCCGCTGCGCAGTCGTTGCTTGCCGGCGGACATGATGTCGTTCTCCACGCCCGCAATGCCGAACGGGCTGCGGCTCTGGCAGCGCAAGTGCCGCAAGCTTTGGCAATAGTGACAGGCGATCTCAGCCTGCTGTCGGAAACACGAGATTTGGCCGATGCGGTGAATGCCATCGGTCGCATGGACGCAGTGATCCACAATGCCGGACTACATGGCGCGAGCGGCAGAGGTCGGACGGTGGAAGGCCACAGCGTCATGACCGCGGTCAATCTGCTGGCACCTTATGTCCTGACCGCCTGCATCGAACGGCCCGAGCGCCTTGTCTACATGAGCAGCGGGCTTCACCGGGGCGGCAATGCCGGCGTGGATGATCTCGACTGGACCCGGCGTCGCTGGCAGCCGGAACAGGCCTACGCCGATAGCAAGCTTCAAATCGTCGCGTTTGCCATGGCGATAGCACGGCGATGGCGTGACGTGCTGAGCAACGCCGTCGATCCAGGCTGGGTGCGCACACGCATGGGCGGCGCGTCCGCGCCGGTCGACATCGCGACCGGACAGGCGACGCAGAGCTGGCTCGCCGCAAGCAACGACGAGGCAGCGCGGACCAGTGGTGGCTATTGGCATGCCATGCGGCGCGAAGAGCCGGCAGTTCCCGCAGCTAGCGCCGATCATGGAGATCGCCTGCTCACGGCACTGCAAGCGCTTACGGGCATGACGATCGGTATTGACGGCTGACGCCCGGTCGGAAGGTCGGCCATCCCGACGATCTATCTGCCGCACACTCGCCCTTAGTCGATTTGCCCTCCTTAAGCAAACGTTTGCATATTCATCATCACTCTGTATGATCGACGACAGAAAGGTCGCAAGGGCGACGGAGAGGATCTATGCGGGACAGAGCCAGCAAACCACGAATGCATCTGTCACGCATCGTCGAAATGAATCTCGGTTTCCTCGGCATCCAATTCTCCTTTGGCCTGCAACAGGCCAATATGGGGCCGATCTATCGCTATCTTGGCGCGGATGAGGCGCATCTGCCGCTGCTCTGGTTGGCGGGGCCGGTCACGGGCCTGCTCGTGCAACCGATCGTGGGCGCATTGAGCGACCGGACGGTCAGCCGCTGGGGGCGGCGCACGCCCTATTTCCTGATCGGCGCCATATTGTGCAGCCTCGGCCTGCTGATGATGCCTTACAGCCCGACGCTCTGGTTTGCGGCCAGCCTGCTCTGGATGCTGGATGCGGCGAACAACATCACCATGGAGCCCTATCGCGCCTATGTCAGCGATCGGCTGGACGAGAGCCAGCGGTCGGTCGGCTTCCTGACGCAGAGCGCCTTTACCGGCCTTGCCCAGACGCTGTCCTATCTGGCGCCGACGCTCCTGGTGTGGTGGGGCTTCGATGCCGATCTGGTCGATGCGAACGGCATACCGGACGTGACCCGGATCGCCTTTCTGATCGGTGCCGTCATTTCCATCTCGACGATCTTGTGGTCCGTGCTGCGCGTGCCCGAGCTGCCGCTGCCGCCGGAGGAGATTGCGCGCATGCGCGGCGAGCGCTTGTCCTGCGGCACGGCGCTGCGCGACTTCATGGCGGCTGTGCGCGACATGCCCGTCGCCATGCGCCAGCTTGCCCTGTCGATGCTGCTGCAATGGTTCGCCATGTTCGCCTATTGGCAGTTCATCAGCTTCGCGCTGGCCCGCTCCATTTTCGACACGGCCGATCCGACTAGCAGCGGCTTTCGCCAGGCGGTGCTGCTCACCGGCCAGGCGGGCGCGCTCTACAATGCCGTCGCCTTCCTCGCCGCCTTCGCCATGGTGCCACTCGGTCGGCGGATCGGGCCGCATTATGTCCATGCCGTCGCGGTCGCCTTGTCCGGCGCTGCGATGCTGGCCATCCCCGGCACCAGCGATCGCACGCACCTGTTCCTGCTGATGACCGGCATCGGCATTGGCTGGGCCAGCATGATGGGCAATCCCTATGTCATGCTGGCCAACGCCATCCCGCCCGAGCGGACCGGGGTCTATATGGGCATTTTCAACATGTTCATCGTCATTCCCATGCTGCTTGAAACGCTGATCGTCCCGGTCATCTATCGCCCGCTGCTGGGCAGCGATCCGCGTAACATCCTGTTGATGAGCGGTGTGATGATGATCGCAGCCGGGGCCGCCACCCTGATCGTCAGGAACCCCCGAAAGAATTGATACAGCTGCGATCCGGATTGTCCCCCGTCCTTCCCTGGCCTAGACGATAGGCCATGACGG
The DNA here is from genome assembly GCF_003950715.1 of Sphingomonas sp. S-NIH.Pt3_0716. NCBI lineage: Bacteria > Pseudomonadati > Pseudomonadota > Alphaproteobacteria > Sphingomonadales > Sphingomonadaceae > Sphingomonas > Sphingomonas sp. S-NIH.Pt3_0716. Next base: position 41,271 of record NZ_QLJK01000030.1, read on the forward strand.
ATCATCAGAACGAACCTGTCCGAAGCATAACCGACCTCGCCCGGATCGCCGGTGTCTCGGTATCGACGGTATCGCGTGCGCTGACGTCGAAGGGCGCGCTCAACAAGGATACCCGCCGTCGTATTCAGGAACTGGCGGCCCAGCATGGCTTCCAGTTGAATGTCGCCGCGCAGAATCTGCGGCTGGGCCGTACCGGGGCGATCGCCGTCCTGCTGCCCCTGGGTCATGAGCGCGGGCAACATCTGTCCGATCCCTTCTTCATGGCGATGCTGGGGTTTCTGGCCGACGAACTGACGGAGCGCGGCTATGATCTGCTGCTGTCGCGCGTCCTGCCCGATGGCGAGGATTGGCTGGACGCCTTCATCCGCGCCGGCCGGGTCGATGGCGTCATCATCATCGGCCAGTCCGACCAGAGCGCCGTGCTGGACCGCACCGCCAGCCATTATCGCCCGTTGGTCATCTGGGGCGCCCATGCCGAACGCAACCAATATCTGACGATCGGGACCGACAATATCGCCGGCGGCGCGCTGGCGGCCCGCCATCTGCTGGAGCGCGGACGCGGCAAGCTGGCCTTTTTCGGCAATGTCGCGGTGCCGGAATTTGCCGCCCGCTATGAAGGCTTTCTGTCCGCCCTACCCGCCGATGTGCGCGATCGGGTCGAACTGGTCCATGCGCATGTCACGCCGGAGGCGAGCTATCGCGTGGCGGCCGACTATTTTGCGGCAGGCCATCGCCCCGATGGCGTGTTTGCCGCGTCCGATGTGACCGCCATGAGCGTCATCACCGCCGCCGCCGAACAGGATATCCGCGTGCCCGACCAGTTGTCGGTCGTGGGCTTTGACGATGTGCCGCTGGCACGGCTATCCAACCCTCCGCTCACCACCATCCGGCAGGATATCCAGCGCGGGGCCGCCCTGCTGGTCGAGCAGCTATGTCAGCGGCTTGCAGGCGAGGAGGTCGGATCGATCCAGATCGCGCCGGAGATCGTGACCCGAGAATCAAGCTGACAAGAAAAGGCCCGGCGCCTTGAGGGAGCCGGGCCTTCGAGGTAGCCGAAACATGCGTTCCGGCGTCGGATCGGGTCAGAAATTATAGCGGATCGAAGCCGTCACGGTGCGGCCATAGACCGCGCTATTCTGGAAGATGCCAGTCGTTGCGCTGATCGGCAGCAGCTGGCCGCCACCGCGATAGCCAAGCGTATCGAACAGATTATTGGCGTTGAGGCCCAACTCCAGATTCTCGATCGGCCGCACCTTCACGAAGCCATTGAAGAAGGTCGTGCCGCGCACGGTGTAGAGATTGAAGTCATCATTGGGCGCACTGGACTGCCCGCTGGCCGACAGGCCGACCGCGAACAGGCCCGCATCATAGGAAGGCGAGATCAGATAGGTGAGCTTGGGAATGCCGCCGGGCCGGTTGCCGACCAACGCCGCCGTTGCGCTGTCCTTGATCTTCGGGTTCACCCAGGTCGCATCGACCGCCAGGCGGAAATTGCCGAGATTGAGACGCCCGGTCAGTTCCACGCCCCAGGAGCGATAGTCGTTGGAGATGTTGGGATCATTGTTCGGCGGCGGATTGTTGATCCGGGTAAAGTCGTAATTATTTTCGGTGAGGGTCGAGCGAAATCCGGTGACTTCCACCGAATAATTGCCCGACCCACCGACGAAGCCACGATGCTTCACGCCCACTTCCTGCTGATTGAGGAAGTTGATCGCCGTGCTGGCACCCTGGCTGTTGAGCGACCCGTCGGCATTGAAATTCCCGCCCAGCGTGCGCCGGTCGGCGTTGAAGCGCCCGCCCCGGCTGGCACGGGCGAAGATGCTGGTGCTGCTGTCGAAGGCATAGAGCGCACCGAACGACCAGCTGGTATAGCTGCGCCGGTAATTGATCCGCTCGATCGCACCGCCCGGCACCATCGACGGGATGGTCGCGCTGCCCACTTCATCACTGACGATATAATCGGGGCCGGCAACGCCCGCCTGCGCCGTGCCTTCGCCGCGCACCCGATCGAAGCGCACGCTGGCGTCGAGGTCAAAGCCGCCGCCCGAATAATTGGCCGACAGGAAAGGCGCATCGTCGGTATATTTGAGGTCGACGCTGCGCGCGCAGCAATTGCCCCAATTGTCGTTGAATCCCGCCTGACCCGCTGCGGTGATCTGCGTGCCGGTGGTGGAGTAGAGATTGAGCGGCGCGGCATTTTCGCCTTCCAGCGCGCTATATTGGCGGTTCACATGCCAGTCCTGAACGATGTTCTGGCTCATGTGGAACCAGCCCGCCTGCACCGTGATCTTGCCCGCACCCACATCGAACCTGCCGGTCAGCGCCAGATTATTGGCGATGCTGCCCATATCCTTCATCACCGTGTTGATGTTCGGATTATTGTTGAGATAGGTGCCGGTATAGGCCTGCCCCTTGTTCGGCCCCGCCGCATAGCGGATCGCCCCCACCGTCTGCCCGTTCACGGTCGATCCCAGCACGCTGGCGGTCGTCGCGACGTTCAGGAACTGGGTGGTGAAATTGCCGCTCATGTCGGTGTAGCGGAAATTATTGTCGACGGTCAGCGCGTCACTCAGTTCATAATGGAATTGCGCCCCGACGGAGGTGACGCGGGGGTGGATGCCCTCCACATCGGCATTTTTGAGCACGCCGTTGGTGTCGACATATTGGAAGCTGCGCTGATAGATGGAATAGGTCGATCCGTCACGCGCATCGAAGCCCGGCAATGGCTTGAAATCGGTAATCTTGTTTCCATCGATCGCCACCAGCGACGGCATGGTGGTGTTGGTCGGCGCCTGTTCGTCCAGCCGCTTGAAGTTGAATCGGATATAGCCCCGGCCATCGCCCAGATCCTTGGTCAGATTGGCCTTCACCTGATAGCCGCGCAGGATATTGAAATCCTCATTGGTCGGGCCGCCGCCTTCGCGGGCATAGCCACCGACATGGAAGCGCAGCGTGTCGCTGATCGGGCCGCCATAGTCGAAATCGACGCGCGTCTCGCGGAAGCCGACCCCCTTGGACAGGCCGATAGAGCCGCCCTCCTTCTCGCCGGTCTTGCTGATATAGTTGACGACAGCGCCGGGCGCCTGGCTGGCGAAGGTGGAGGCGGAGCCGCCGCGCACGGCTTCCACGCGCTCGACATTCTGGTCGAAGCGGAGCCAATAATCGTTGTTGCCGAACTGGATGTCGCCAAACAGGGTGACGGGCAGGCCGTCCTCCTGCAGCGCGACATATTCCGATCCGCCGGTCGACACCGGGATGCCGCGCACGCCGATATTGGCGTTGCCGCCCGGTCCCGCCGTGTCGGAGGGCTGGAGGCCGGGGATGGAGCGCAGCACTTCGGCTTCGGAGCGCGGCGTGAAATTCTGGATCGCTTCCTGGCTGACCTGCGACACCGAAATGGACGATCGGAACCGCGACTTGTCGCCGGCTGCGGCGGTCACGACAATATCCTCGCCGTTGACGGGTTCGGCATTCCCGGCGGCTGCCGCCTGCGCTTCGGCAGGTGCAGCGTCCTGCGCCAGGGCAGGCCCGCCAAGGCAGGCCATGGCCAACGCGAACGTGGAAATGCGGCTTGGCTGAAAGCTGGTCTTCATCATCCCCTCCTTAGGGCCGCCGCGCATCGCTTCGCGGTCGGTTGAAGGCTTGCATAACCACCACTGCAAACCTTTGCAACATATTACAGCAAACGTTTGCATTTCATCTCGTCAGCCCGGTGTTTATGGCTATATTGCGATCAGACAAGCGGCGGCTGCGGCCCAGAAACAAGAGCAAGCAGGTTGAGGATGAAAGACGATAACAGCCTCGTCGATCTGGTCGCGAACCAGCCAACATCGCCGTCTTCTCCCGATGCCGCCGCCTGGCTGCGATCGATCGAGTCGGCCATTTTGGACGCCTTGCGCGTCGGGGCTGGAGACCAGATCCCCTCGCGATTGGAAAAGGTCGGCATAGCCTGGCCAGACCATCCCCGCCTCCTCTGGCTCAAAGCACTGGTTCTGCGCGAAATGCAGACGCATGAGCCTGCGCTAATCGCCGCCGAGCGCGCCGCCGCTCTGGCGAAGGACGATCCGCCGGCGCAGGCGCTGCTCGCCCAACTGCGCTATGAGACGGGACGAAACGCCGCCGCTCAATTCGCTGTTGCCCGCGCGCTCGCGCCTGGAGACATGGCACTGGTTCGTGGCCATGCCGGCGCGCTTGCGGCGGAAGGCGACATCGATGCGGCACTGGCCCTGATGACGGCCGCGCTCGACGATCATCCCGGCTGGATTGAGGGTCAGACCTATCGCGCGACATTGCGGCGCCTGGCCGGCGTAGGCGGCCGAGCGGATGAGGGCTTTGCCGAAGCGCTGGGCACCGAGCCGCATAATCTGGCGCTTCATCTGGCTCGCTTCCACTGGCTGGCCAAGGCAAAGTCGTGGGATGATGCCCGCGCCGTGCTACACGACGCCAACCGCGCCTGCGGCGATGCGGGCGCGCTGGAGGTGGCGCGCCTCTATCTGGAAGCAGAATCGGGCGCAGCAGCGAACAGGCCCGACCTGTTCGACGGGCTGGCCGACCGCCCCGATCCTGGCCTTGCCCTTGCCCGTGTCCGTCATGCATTGCGCTGCGCCGCGCCGGAGCGGGCGGTGCAAATCGCGCTCGCACAGCTTGGCTCACCATCCGCGCCGCTGTTCTGGCCCTATCTGTCGATCGGCTGGCGGTTGCTGGGGGACGACCGGGCGGCCTGGCTCGACCGGCCAGAGCAGCTCATCCATGCGGCCGACATCGGTTTGGATACGCAGGAATTGTCCGATCTGGCCGACCTGCTCCGCACGCTGCACACGGCCACCTCCCCCTATCCGGATCAGTCGGTGCGCGGCGGCACCCAGACCGACCGGCCGCTGCTGTTCCGACATGAGCCGATCATTCAGCGCACCCGCGCGGCGATCGAGGCAAACGTGCGCGACTATATCGATCGCTTGCCTGCCGCCGAGCCGGGCCATCCGCTGCTAGGAACGCCACGCGGCGAGGTAAAATTTGCAGGTAGCTGGTCCGTGCGCCTCCATGCCCAGGGCTTTCATGTCACCCACACCCATCCGGTCGGCTGGATCAGTTCGGCGCTGCATGTCGCCTTGCCCGACCCGGACGCTATGGGGAAAGAGCCTTCGGGCTGGCTGCGTTTCGGTACACCGCCGTCGGAACTGGGGCTGGATCTGCCGCCCTATTGCGAGATCGAGCCGAAGGTCGGGCGGCTGATCCTCTTTCCGTCCACCCTGTGGCACGGCACCGTGCCGTTCGCGGATGGCCAGCGGCTGTCGATCGCCTTCGATATCCGCCCACCGCGCCGCTGAGCGCTCAGCTTTCGAACAGATAGGCCGCGCCCTTGTAATCGCCCTTCAACTTCACGCGCAGCCCCTGTTCCATCCAGTAGGCGCCGCTCGCCTCCGTCGGCACATCATCGGGCAAGGCCGATCCGTCCAGCATCCGCACCCGGTAGCTGCGGAGCGGATCAAGCCCCTCAGGATGGAGCGCCTCCACATTGTCGCGGAAGGATGAACTGTGCAGCATCTGGAACAGCACGGCCCGGCGCTTGTCCGGGGAGACATGGAAGGTCGCAGAGCTTGCCGCATCTGGCCGAGGTGGCGCGATGCGGTAGAGATCGCCGCGCTGCACGATATCCCGAATGGACTTGTAGGCGGCGATCCATTTCCTGGCCGTGGCAAAATCCGCCTCCTGCCAATGATCCAGATTGGCGCCTATCCCCAGGCTGCCCTGCATGGCGGACAGGAAGCGATAGTCGAGACTGGTTTCCCGGCCGTTCGCCCAGTTGGGGCTGTCCGTCACCCAGGCCATCATGATCGACGGCGCATAGGCCTGGGTAAAGCCGTCCTGAATGATCAGCCGATCATAGGGATCGGTATTGTCCGACGTCCAGCTCTGGTCGGTCTGGCCCATAATGCCCAGGTCGATGCGTCCGCCGCCACCCGAACAGCCCTCGATTTCCAGTCCCGGATGCCGCCGCCGCAGTTCGGACAGGATATAATAGAGGTTGCGGACATATTGGACCTGCACCCGCTGCTGATCCTGCGGCGGCACGCCCGGCCAGCCGGCCTCGGTCCAGTTGCGATTATAGTCCCATTTGAGGAAGGCGATGTCGTTCTGGCGCACCAACCGGTCCAGAACCGCCAGAAGATGATCGCGCACATCGGTCCTGGCAAGGTTCAGGACGAGCTGGTTGCGGCCCTCGGTCCGCGGACGGTCCGGGAAGTTCAACACCCAGTCGGGGTGGGCGCGGTAGAGGTCCGAATTGACATTCACCATCTCCGGCTCGACCCAGAGGCCGAAATCCATGCCCAACGCCTTCACCCGGTCGATCAGAGGCTTCAGGCCATTGGGAAATTTGCGCGGATTGACCGTCCAGTCGCCCAGCCCCGCCTTGTCGTCGTCGCGCGCGCCGAACCAGCCGTCATCGACGACGAAACGCTCGACGCCGATCTTCGCCGCCTTCTCGGCCAGTGCCATCTGTCCGGCCTCTGTCACGTTGAAGGTGGTCGCCTCCCAGCTATTATAGAGAAGCGGCCGGATCTTCGCCTTGGCGCCGCCGGGAATGATCGCAGCGCGCTGGAACGCATGAAAACGGCGCGAGGCGTCTCCCATGCCCTTGCTGCTGTAACCCGTGTAGAAAATCGGTGTGTCCAGGCTCTCGCCCGGCTTCAGCGCCCAGCTGAAATCATAGGGATTATAACCGCCGCTGATCCGCACCCGGCTGAGATTGTCGAGGCCCACCGACAGGCGGAAGGAACCGGACCAGGCCAGCGCCCCATACCAGACAGGACCATCCGTCTCGCTGCCCTTGCCGTCCTTGACCAGCGCAAACCAGGGCTGATTGCCATGGCCGGTCGATCCTCGGCGACTTTCCAGCACGGTCAGGGCTGGCGTCACCGGCGTTTCTACCTGCGACCATTCCGACGCATGGCGCCCCGTCAGATAGCGGAGACGATAGCCGTTGCCGACCGGCAGCGTGTAGGTCGCCGCCGCAATCTGGTCGATGCGCACCGGCTTGCTGTCGCCATTGCGAACGCTGGCCGATCGGGCGATCACGCCCGTCGCCGGATCAATCACATAATGCAGTGTCACCGTGAGCGGCCGGCGGATATCGGCCAGTTCCACCGTCAGCGTTTCACCCGAAATCTTGTGGCCGCGATATTTGAGGACCAGGTCGCGATTGCCGTCGGCAAAAACCGCCTTGATGCCCGGTTCGCTGACCAGCCCCTCCCCCTGCCCGGCATATTCCTGCGCGGTGATCGATCCGGCCGGGTCGAACCCCGACAATTCGGTGGGATGCCGGGCTATGAGCGGTGCCTTCTCATCCAGCGCCTGCCCCCAATAGAGCGGCTGGAGATAGCCCTGCTCATCCACACCCATGGCATAGGTCACGCCGCCGCCATCGAGCCGCATCACCCGACCATCCGCTGTGGCGCTGACCTTTGCCCAAAGGACGCCAGGACAGGCAAGAGCCGTGAAGACGGTAGCCGCCAGGCACAATGACCGAAGGGACCGCATATTCATCATCCTTGCCTTTCCGCCAGGGCATCAAGTGCCAGCGCGACAGCGCCGAGCGGCCCTGCCTGATCTCCCAGCGCGGGGGTGCGCACGATGGCCGCGATAGTGTCCGGAGTTACAAACGGCAGATAGCCAGCCAGTTGCGCGACAACCTTGGCCCGAACGCGATCGAGCAGATCGGCGCGGCCCATGCCCACGCCGCCGCCAATCAACACCTGCCGCGCTGCCGTCATGAGCAGGATCGTGGACACGAGCTGGGCAAGGTCATGGGCGACATGATCCCAGCGGGGATCCTCCGCATCGATCTGGTCACCCGGCTGGCCGAAGCGCCTTGCCAGGGCCGGGCCGGACACCAGCCCTTCGATACAGTCGCCATGAAAGGGGCAGGCGCCAGGGAAATCATCCCCCTTCGCCCGGCGAATGGCGATATGCCCCAATTCCGGATGCATCGCGCCATGCAGCGTTTTGCCATTCAGGGCGAAACCGCCGCCCAGCCCCGTTCCTACGGTGAGGTAGCAGAGGCAATCGGATGGTTCCTGTCCCTGCGCCCCCGCGCCCCAGCGCGCTTCGGCCAACGCCGCCGCATTCACATCGGTATCGATCGCTGCCGGACAGGGCAGCGCGCCGGCCAGCGCACCAAAAATGTCCGTATCGCTCCAGCCAGGCTTGGGCGTTGGCAGAATCCGGCCGAAATCCCCGGCATTTCTGTCGAGCCGCAAGGGACCAAAGGAGGCAATGCCCAGCGCGGAAAAAGCCTCTTCCGCGTGCCAGCGGGTCAGGATTTCCTGTGCCGCGCCCAGAGTCGCATCCGGTGTCGTCGTCGGCACCAATTGTCGCTCGACAATCTCGGTTCCGCGTGCGCGCAGGACGAAAACCTTGGTCCCGCCCAGCTCGACACCCGCGACCAATGGGGGCGTCATGCCGCCACTCCAGCAGCATCGCCATCGAGCCACAACTGAACGAACGGTGCAAAGGCGCCACCGAACCGCCGCTTGCGTCCTCCCCCTCCCCAATTATCGACAAAGCTGGTGACCCGCAGATCAGGCAGCACCAACCAGCTATAGCTTTGCGCAGGCACTTCATGCGGGTTGGCGAAGACCAGGCCACTGCCGTTGATCGGGTGCCAGGGGCCGCTCAACATATCTGCGACCATGCCGTAGAGGCCCGTCGGCCCTATTGGCCCTTTTGGATTGAACACATGGGCCTGGGTCGACCAGAACAGATAATAACGCCCCTGATGGAACACCACATGCGGTCGTTCCAGCTCATTATTAATGTCGTCGGCGACGATCAGCGGCGGCTGGACGGTCCAGTCGTCCGGGCGATCGGCCGGGGCGGTGGCAACCCCGATTACCCCGTTGAAAGCCGATGCCGTTCCCGCCAGCGAGCCGGCGAAAAACAGATGATGGCGGCCATCTGCAGGGTCGCGAAAATAGGCGGGATCGCGATAGGCCTTGATCGTGCCGATGGCGCCGCCGCCCGTGGTGGGCATATACCAATCCGGCATAGGTGGGATCACTTCGCACAGGTCGCGCCAGTCCGCCAGGCGATCGTCATCGCCAAGACTGGCCCGTGCGCTGAACATGCGCTGCTCAAAGGTCAGTCCATTGTCGCCGCGCTGCCCGGCGGCCGTGAAATAGAGGATCACATCGCCGGTGGCATCGTCGATGATGGCCGATCCAGACCATTCCCGGCTGCCCGGCGAAAAGCCATCTGGCATGGCAGGCCCAAGGTCGGACCAACCGCCATCCTCGTGGCGAAGCAGATGAATGCGTGCATGGCCATGGCGCGCGTCCGGATCATCAAATCGCGGCGCGCCGAGCGCCATCCAAAGCTCGCCACCCGCAGCATTGGCAAAGGGTGCGCCATCCCGACGCTGGATCGGCCACGCATCCCAGATGCCCAGATTGAAGGCGACCGGGGCAAAATCCTTGTCGGTGATTGGGGCAATGACGATCGGCGACGAGGGAATTGCAGCAACATGCGCAGCCGTCCAGGATATCGTCACATCAACGCCCTCTTCATGAGAGGAGGACGCCGTCAAGCGTGCAGTCCCAACGACATCCTCCCTAAGATAGAAGTAGGTTCGGTCGCGCTCAAACGCCCATCCGAACCAGCTTCACAAATGGGAATAAAGGCGTAGGCAAACGTTTGCAAGTCTTATTCAAGTGAGCAGTTTTGACGGATTGCGCCATCCAATTCGCAAGACGTCTGCGATCCAGCACAAAGACTCGCCGCTAGATCCCGCCTAAATCCCAAGTTCGCTCAACCACGGATGATCGTCAGGACGGTGCCCCTGCGTCCAGTGGAATTTCCGCTCCACCGCATTGATCGGCGCATCGTTGATGCAGGCGAACCCGCCACTGCGTCAGGCCGCTCTGGTCAAGTTCCCAATTTTCATTACCATAGGTGCGGAACCAGTTGACGCTGTCGTCATGCCATTCAACAGATGGACAGCGCATTTCTGAACAAACGACGGCTTCCGAGAAACGCAAGTGAGGCGCTGGACGACGACAAAGGGCGCATAAACGACGCCCGTCACATGCCGATGCCGATCCCCCGCGCCCGCCCTCGGCCCATATCGATCCCATGATTGAACGCCAGATCAGCACCCAGCGACCGTCGCCCCTCTACGGATATGCCCAGTTGGCTCTTGCGATTGGCAAGGATCGATTCAAGCTGCGGATCGCGCTCCAGTGATAGCGCCATCGAACGCATGCTGTTCTGGATGACTCGACGCCGCGGCTCGTCCCCATCAACATAGGCCTGCTCGGCTGCCTGGGATTTCCGGTTCCAGTCCGCGACAAAGCGATCGGCCCGCAGGTTCGGATCGGTGCGGACATCCCGCTCATGCAGAATGGCGCGGCGCGCCGTCTCGGTGTCGCCCTGCGCCGCTCGACCGATCAGCAAAGGCCGACGGATATAGGCGGCCTCCGCATCGCGAGCCGCATGCTCGCGAATGTCGTTGAGCCCTTTGCGCGCCGCGCCCAGTTCTGCTGCCTGGTCAGGCGTCATGGCGCTGCCCTGATCCTGCATGGCGAAGATGGCTTGTATGGCGCGGGCGTGGCGCTGGATGGCACCAGGAATCTCCGCTGCTTTCTCGGGCGACGTGGCGACCGCCGGGAGTGGCGCAACCGCTTTTTCGACGGTCGGAGCAGCATTGAGCTTGAGCCCTGCAAAGGGGCTCGACTTGGGCTGCAGCACTGGCGCGCGCGCCTTATCATAATCCGACGCCATATCCTTGCCCCGCTCGCGACCAAGCGTGCGCACGAGCTTTCCCCGATCGGCAAAATCATCCCGGCCATAATGAAGCTCGACCGACCGGCGATGACGCGAGAGTGCGACATAGCTGGCGTGTCTATCCAGTCCGGGCGTTGCCAGCACATGGACCTTATCCACCGTCATGCCCTGCGCCTTGTGGATGGTGGCCGCATAGCCATGATCGATGTCGGCATAATCCTTTACGTCGAACCCAACGGATCGACCGTCATCCAGCATCACCCGCATGCCCAACTGACTGACCTGGGCTACGGTGCCCAAACTGCCATTCTTCACGCCCAGGCTGCGCTCATTGCGCAAGAACATGACCCGATCGCCCTGAGCAAAGCTGCGCGCACCACGCGCGACGGTCAGGCGAACCTCGTCTCCCAATATGTCAGCGGCGCGGAGCTGCGCACGGGCCGCCTGGTTGAGGTTATACACCTCCTCATTGGTGTGGGTGAGAATGATGCGGCTGGCCTGAGGATCGGCGATGCGATCCCGGTCCCAACGGTCGATCAGGCTGCGCCGCGCGTCGTCGCGAGTTTCTGCCGCATGGACATGGCCGCGCTCCTCATAGGCGGTGATTGCTTCATCCGTCCGCCCGCTCGCCAGCGCCCTTGTGACATCGCGCTGCCAGTCCTCCTGCTGCCGGCGGATGGACGTGATCTCCACGCTGCCATGACGCTCGGCAATGGACCGGAACGATGCGCCAGCCTCGATCGCCTGCAACTGCTCGGGATCGCCCACCAGCACGACCTTGGCGCCACGCTTCTCCGCTTCCCTGACTACCCGTTCCATCTGCCGGGTGCCGATCATCCCGGCCTCGTCGATCACCAGGATCGACTTGTCGGTCAGCAACTCACGGTCCTGCGCCCATTGATGCTCCATGCCAGCGATCGTTCGGGAGGCGATGCCCGATCCGCTTTCCAGATTCTCCGCAGCGATGCCCGAGAGAGCAGCACCGCGCACATCATAGCCGGCCAGTTCCCATGCATCGCGGGCTACGCCCAGCATCGCGCTCTTGCCGGTGCCGGCATAGCCGATGACATTGCTCAGATCCTTCGCCCCGGTCACATGCTCCAGCGCGCCACGCTGTTCGGCCGAGAGGTTCAGCCCCCGAGCGCTTGCCCGTTCCAGCGCGCGTTCTACATGGCGATCGGCGACGCCATGATGCCGCCGCGCGTCGAGCGTGGCGGTTGCCTTCTCCAGCCGCTGCTCGGTCTCGAGCATGGACCGTGAGGTGAACCGCGCCTCCCCTCGCCCATCCTTGCCCAGCGCGACAAGATCGGGCGAGGCTTTGACCGCCGCCATGATCGAATCGAACTGATCCTTCCCCTCGCTGTGGCGGTGAACGAACATGGCGAGGTCGCGGTTGGTGAAGGTTGCCTGGCCGTGGGTTATGCCGTCCAGGGCGATATTGGGATTGGCGAGGATCTTCTCGCCATTGGACCGGGCAATGTCGAGATGCTCTTCGAGCCGCTCGCTGGCCTGCCCCTGCTCCACCATGCGCGAGGCGGCCGGGCCGATCTTGTGCTGGGGCTCAAGTTCGATGCCCTGTTCTTCCAGGCTGCGATGATCGATGCGTGCATCGATATCGAGAGCGGCCAGGCGCTCATTGACATGCTCCGCCCAGGCCTCGCGCCAATGCGTCAGAAGCTTCGTGCTGTTCCAGTCGCGGACCTTGGCGCCAAAACCGTCCTGCGTCACTTCGCGCAAGCCCAGCATCACATGGGCATGGGGCTTGGCTTCGCCATCGGCGCCGATATCCCAATGAACATTGAGATCGGCGACCATGCCGACATCCACGAACTCGCGTTGGACGAAGTCGCGGGCCAGGGCGATGCCCTCGGCCTGGCTCAGCTCGCGGGGAATGGCGAACTCCACTTCGCGGGCCAGCTGCGCGTCCTTGCGGATCTCGGCTGCCTCGGCAGCATTCCACAGCTGCTCGCGATCCTGCCATTCCTCCGGCGCGCCATCGGGCAGCATCACTTCGCTGTGAACGACACCGGCCTTGTTGGAAAAGTCATGGTGACGATCCAGCCGCTGATCGTGCAGCCGCGAGGCGGAGCGATAGGCGGCGGCCGCCAGCGTCGAGGAGCCGGCGGCGCGCGAGATGACTTTGACCGAGAAATGGTAGATCGCCATGACGGCGTACCATTTACACCTCAAGCAGCACGTCGGCACGACGTATAAGCGCGCCCTCAAAAGATTTCATCTGTCTCGGGATCGCGTAATCTCAGGAAATTCCAGCGCATTGAGCGTGATCGAGACGGTCGATAACCCGAATGGCTTCACACTCGACAGGAGGCCATTCTCCATGCGCAAGCCACGGGACTATGATGCAGAGCTCCGTGCTCTCACCGACAAGGCCAGACAACTCAAGATCCGCAAGCAAAGCCAGCTTGGCGAGCTCGTGATGGCAACCGGGGCCGATGGGCTCAGCGCCGAGGAGCTGGCCGGGGCGCTGCTGGCGGCGGTATCGAACAGCCGCGATGCCGAACGGGAGGCGTGGCGCAAGCGGGGCGCGGCCTTCTTTTCAGGGCAGCGGCATGATGCTGGGTCTGGCGCTTACGGCAAGCCGGGCAGCGCTGCGCCGGGTGGCGGTCGCGCGCAATCGACTAACGCTGAGCCAGGCGCGGCATGATCGGCGGGACTGGCAAATGAAACGGCGAGAGCGCACCCGGCACCTGATCGAGCTGGGCGGTCTGGTCGTGAAGGCTGAGCTGGTCACGCTCGCGGATGATGACCGCGCAGTGATCCTCGGGCTGCTCGTCGAGGCCGCGGCAAAGCTGCGTGACGATGATCGCGAACGGCATCTGTCACTCTGGCGACGGCGCGGACGGCGGGCATTCGAAGCGGACGCATTGCCGCCAGCCGATTGAGCCGCCATAGCGCCGCAGATGAACCAAGCTGCAATAGACCTGCTGACCAGGACCGTGACCCGCCTGCCGGACTGGGTCCGCCATGATCTGGCGGCAAAGGATAGTGGCGTGCGTTTGCGCGCAGAAGAAACGCTGGTCGCCATGATCGTCAATGTCCTGGGCGAGGGAACGAACGACGCCCCGCGCGATTAAGGGCAAGCAGCAGCCAATGGAGGATGACGGGGCGATGCGTTCGGACACCAGCATCCGCCGAACGATCATCGGAACGCACGCAAGCGGGCTGCTGACCATCATGGTCGCAACCCTTTCCTCAGCGGCTTGCGCTCAGAGCCAGCCGCGCTAGGAACCTACGATGGTCGTCTGCGCTGGAGGACGCAGTTTTCAGATCGAGGCGCGGGAAAAGCTGGCCCGGATATTCCTGGACGGGCGCGAGTTGCGCCTGACGCGGCGCGCATCATCCCTGGGCCAGCAATATCGTTCAAGCGACGCCGCGCTGATCATCGATGGGGACTATGTGGCATTCGTTCTGAACGACGATCTCGCCTATGAAGACTGCCATTTCCGCGCAACCAACTGACGCGATGGTTCAGCCTTGCGCCAATCGTTGCTCGCAAACCTGTTTGACCAGCTGCTGCAGAATGGCGACCCGTTCGCCCAGCCAGTTCAGCTCTTCATCGCTCACGCTATATTGTTCGGAATAGCGGGCGTTCACATAGGCCTGACGCAGCAGCTCGAAACAGCGGCGACTGAACTTGTCGTCACGCGGCCAGGCTTCGATCAGCGCTGGCGCGATCGCCTCGGCATGGCCGCGCAGGAAATTGAGCTTGTGCGACTTGGGGCTGTAAAGGGTCAGGGTGAGCAAAGTGCAATGATATGCTCTTTCCACGGCCTGATGTAGCGTGAAAGCGGCGTCATTAGCTTCGCCATCTTCAAGGTATCGCGCAGCACCACGAACAGCGCTGCTGATCTTCGGAAACCAATTATCAAAGTGCTTCTGGGCTTCATTCCGCGCTTCTTCCGGCGGAAGTTCTCGCGGCAATGCGAGCCCAAACCCCTCCGCCTCATAGAGTGGGATGCCATCGCGCACGATATCGATGAAGAAGGGCCGCCCCTTTTCCAGCTGGCGATTCACATCGGACAGCGAGTGAACGATGAAATTGACCGGCGCGCTCAGCGTGCCCGTGATCGTCATGTCGCGCATCAACCGGTCCTCGGCCGCCGACCAATATTCAAAATCGACCAGATGCTCGTCATTGACGACGATGAGAATGTCATAATCCGATGTGTAGCCGCTGATCGGATCGTCGACCCAGCCGCCGCGCGCATAGGAGCCGTAGAGCACAAGCTTGAGGATGCGCGCCTGCTTGTTCCATTTCTGGTTTCGCCGCGTCTGGGCGGCCTCGAACGCCTCGAACAGCACGCGCACCACATGGGCCAGCTCCTGCTGTTTGGTCTGGGGCAGATGATCAAGGTCGTTCCTCATGCCCGACCTTCCTAACGCGATGAGAGGAAAGCGCAAAGCGCGCCCGGCATTGCCAGGCGCGCGCGCACCGATCAGCCCAGCCATCGCCGTCACGCATGTCGATCAGGATCAGCCAGATTGCGCTGAAAATTGATCAGCGCCCGGACCATCATCGCCTCGACCTGGCGCTGACTGAGCCCGGTGCGTTCGGCGATCTGGGCATAGTCCATATCGTCGAGCCGGACCGCGAGCATGATCTCGCGCTGCAACCGGGACAAGCGCCGGATCGCGTCCTCCAGCCGATCAAGGATAGCCGGATCGACATCGACATGCATGTCCCGCTCAGACGCTTTAGCCAGCGTCCGGCGCAGCGCTTCCCTGGCCCTTGCTTCAGTCATGCCCGACTCCCTGTTCGGGGAGGAACTCGAGCAGATAATCGGCCGCCTTGCTGGCCGCGCTCGCCGCCTTGAAGATCGCCCGCTCATCCTCGCGCAGGACGGCAAGCCATGAAGCGATATAGTCGCTGTGCCGGACGGTAGGCACGATCCCCAGCGACGCGCAGGTAAAGGCGCTGGCCATCTCGGCGACCAGTTCCTCTTTTGCGTAGAGCGCTGTGCCAAACCCGCCCGACTGATCGCGTGCCAATCGGCTGCGATGGCCCGTCCAATGACCCATCTCGTGAAGTGCCGTGCGAAACCAATTGATGGGCTCATGAAAGGCCGCCTGAGGCGGCACCGCGACATAGTCACCGGACGGAGAATAATAGGCCTCGCCGCCGCCGATGCGGAAGTCCGCACCGCTGTTTCGGATCAGGCTGTCAGCTTCCGCGATCGACACCAGCGGCCCGGGCAAATAGGGCACATGGGACAAGTCTTCGGGCAGCCCCTCGCACTGGTCGACATTGAAGACGGTAAAGCGCTTGAGGAACGCAATCGTCCGTGCCTCGCGATCTTCTTGGCCCGCGCGCTCTTCTTCTGCCTTCGGGATAAAGCGATCCGCATAGCAGATGACGCTCCCCTTCTCGCCCTTGCGAACATGGCCCCCAGCCGCCTCGGCCTGCCGATAGGTGAGCCAGCGCTGCCCGGTAAAGCCGCGTTCGATCACGGTGGCCCACAGGATCAGGATATTGATGCCCGAATAGCGCCGCCCCGTGACGGCATTCTGCGGCATGGTGCAGGGACAGGCGCTGCAGTCCCATGGCTTCACCCAGGGAAGATGGCCCGCTTCCAGTTCCGCGATGATCCGGGATGTGACTTCGCCATAGATGCTCTGGCGCTCGATGCTACCCATGTCCTTTCTCCTACCTCTCCAGCACCGGCCGCCGGAATGGCGGGGGTGGGCGGCAAGGAGGCGCACGGCAGGCCCGTGCTCATAAGGCGGGCTGCACCCGCAGGGCCGCAACGAAGAGAAGGAGCCGGGGCAGCCGGCTTGCGGCCCGCCGGCACGGGCCTAGAGAAAGCCGACGCCCACCCCTGTCATTCTGGTGGCCCCAGACAATCCAGCGTCAGCGCGGCGCAGCCGCGCTGGCCGCAGCCAGCAGCCCAAAAGGCTGCAAAGCGTCAGCGATCATCGCCCGAAAGGGACGAGACAAGCGCAGCGCCGACTCGGTGGAGCGCAGCGGAGCAGAGCGCGGTCCGCCACCGGCGGAGACGCCCGCTCCCATCTCCTGTTCTACGCCACTTTACGCCAGATCAGGACAAAGCCCGCCAGACAGGGCTCAGTCCCTTGCCTCCGGTCCAGCTCGTACCAAGGCTCATCGCAAAGGGGATCAGACTTATCCACAGCAGCAAGGACCAGCCATGACCATGCCCCAGACCGATCGTATCCTGCGTCTCAACACCGTCCTCGACCGGACCGGCCTCAGCCGCGCGACCCTCTATCGCAAGGTTCAGGCCGGCACCTTCCCCAAACAGATCAGGATTGCCACCCGCTGCATGGGCTGGCGGGAATCCGCTATCAACGACTGGGTGCGCAATCCCATGTTCTGGACGGTCGAGGATGCCGACAAGCGGCAAAGGGCATCGTCATTGTAAAGACATCGATACGCACCATATCCAGTCTGTCGCTCCTTCCCCCCTTGGGGCGGCACCTCCCTGAACTATGGCCCCGCCGTTGAGATGTCTCCGGCGGGGCTTCTTTTATCGATGCCGCATGATCTTGCCCCTGCCTGGCGTCTGTCACCAGTCTTGCCATGAGCATGCAGAAATCCGATCGGTGCAGGCTTGATGGGGGACAGGGGCAAAACATGAGAGCGATATTCACCGAGGCAGCATCATTGCTTGGTCGCCATGTGGAAAGCGTCACGCGCGTCGCAGGCGGCGATCTTTCCTTCGTTGCCCGGCTTTCCCTGTCTGGCGGCGATCGTGTCATCGCCAAGCGGGGCGACAGGGTTGTCGAGGAAGCCCGCATGCTGGCAGCGATCGCAGCAACCGGCACGGCCGTTCCGCAGATATTGGCAGTCCAGGATGATCTTCTGCTGCTTGAAGACCTGCCCTCGAGCGGCCGGCTCGCCCGGAACTGGGCGCATCTTGCCGAACTGCTCGATCATCTCCATGTCCCGAGCCAGGCGGCCTATGGCTGGGATCGCGATTATGGCTTTGGCGATGTACCGATCCCCAATGGCCGATCCGACAACTGGGTCACCTTCTGGGCGGAGCAGCGGCTGCGCTGTCATATTCCGCATCTCAGTGCCCAGCTGGCCCATCGCGTCGAGCGGCTCGCCGATCGCCTTGGCGAGCACATACCCGATCGCCCGCTCTCAGCCCTCCTCCATGGCGATCTATGGGGTGGCAATATCCTTGTCGGCCAGGACCGGATCAGTGGGCTGATCGACCCTGCATGCTATCATGGCGACCGTGAGGTCGATCTTGCCATGCTGGGGCTGTTCGACCAGCCACCACAGATATTCTACGATGCCTGCGGCCTCACCCAGGGCTGGGAAGAGCGCCAGCCCGCCTATCGGCTATGGCCGCTGCTCATCCATGTCCGGCTCTTTGGCGGCACCTATCATCAGCAGGCTGGGGCATGTCTTGAGCAGTTGGGCCTCTGACAGCCCGCAATCGTCATCCAGCCGGAGCTCAGTTGCGCAAATCGCAATCGCATTCCAGCCTTTCTCAATTGGCACGACAGCGCCACCCAACCATAGAGGCCCTGCCTTTCAGGCATCCTCTCCTAAAACTCATCGGCCGGTCTTCTGATCGGCCTTTTTTTTGTCTGGCTCGGCGGCGAGTGGCGTCGGCGAAAAGAGCTTTCGTGATCGTCCTGCAGAGATCGAAACGCACGCGCTAGCGGGTGGCTTGGGGCGGCTCGCCCGGCTGCTTTTCGGCAGGGGATGGGACTTTCCCGAACGTCCGGTCCTGAGGGCCGGATCGTTGATTCCGGACATGCGGAGATCGCAAACGAGCCTTCCACGGCGCCAACCATACGGGCACTTCAACTGCCGCTTTTTGAACATCCAAAACCGGCCGCGCTGAGCATGAGTGCAAAAATGGTCACAAAATTGAACGGATATGCGAACTATTAGAAACGCGTCGGCCACACTTTCGCACTTGTCTATAAAATAACGCATATAATTCATATTTATATATAAAAATCGATAATATTATAGGTTGCAATTTCATTTTTAGTAAAAATTTCATTTCACTTCTGTAGCGAAATTGATTTTAGGATTGACATTTTTCAATTATACCGTATTTTTGTTGATGCTTAACGTCGCCTGCGACGGAGCTTTCCCCCATTTGGGTGCCGCTTCCTTTCTTGCGCTATCAGCTTCGCCTGCAATTTCGCGGGTGGATTCTCTGTTTTCGTGAAAGGAAACACTCATGCCTATCGGCACCGTAAAATTCTTCAATGCTGACAAGGGCTATGGCTTCCTAGCGCCCGTAGATGGCGGACCGGACAGCTTCGTCCATATTTCTGCTGTCGAGCGCGCGGGAATGATAACGCTGCATAAGGATCAGCGCCTGAGTTACGAAGTCGAAGCAGATCGGAGGGGTAAACAGTCTGCTGTGAACCTTGAGACTGCTTAAGATAGTCGTCGAGGCAAAGCGCCCCCTATAATGCATTAGCGGCGCGGCATCCCGTCGCGCCGGTTTGCCTGATCATTGGATGGCAAGACCGTACCGCGCAAGCGCTCGAAATGTGACCACTTGGCCCCGCCCAAGCTGTGGCGGGTTATGCTCCGGCTGTTCTTGTGCGCCTTATGCGCCGACACAAGGCGCCGTTTAGCGAGACTTTTTCATTACATCACACGCCAAGATGCGTGTTTCAGGAATATCATGAATCTCAGTATCCGTTCGAATATGGCTCATGCCAAATTATCGCCCGCGACTGGCAAAGCGCCGCGTTCATTTTACCAAAACGTCCCTTTGGGCACTCTGCCCGTGCGCGAATTGCGCAGGGCTGTCGCTGAAATGATCGATTGACGTCCGTCGCAACGACATCCAACTCGCAGGAGATCGACATGCCCGCCACGATCGACTTCTACCTGGCCCGCGTCGCACAATGTGACAAAGAGGCGCAGGAAACCAATCTGGCGAATGTGAAAGAGCGCTGCCTGCGGTCAAAAGCTGCATGGCAGATCATGTCTGATCGCGCTTTGCTGGTCCAGATCGACCGCAAAAGACAAGCGCTGGACAAGATGCGAAAAAAGGATGAGCATCTTGATTAAGCGGGCTGGAAGACGGTTCGACGGTCCATATCTATCTTCGGATCAGATCGAGCGCCAAGGGCATATTCTTGAACTTGCCATAGCCCGATTGGGCTCTCAGGGCGCCATCGCATTTCTGAACGGCGAAGAGCCCGGCCTCGGCGGCCGACCACTAGATATCGCGGTAAAAAGCTCTTCGGGGCTTGAGGCGGTAAAGCGAATTCTCGAAGAACTCTGATAGATATTGTCAGATTTATCATTGATGTTTTTGCGCTTAAGCATCCGCGCATCGTTGCCCGATGGCCAAGGGCTGGGTCACGAACAGCGCAAGGTCGCGCTGATGAATATGGGGAACCCTGACCATAAGCCAACAAGCTTGGGATGCAGTCCAGCACCGTCATCTCCAATGTCAAGGCGATGGGTATGAAGGCAGTTCCATTGGGCCGGCGGCAAAGCAGGCGTGGATCGGCAAGGGAAGGCAGCCCGCCAGGCCATCCATGGTCATGACCGGGCGCTGCGTTTGCTGTCAGCGCCAGGTGAGCGAGCGCATTTCTTGGTTGCCAACCAATTATGCCGAATTCTCGAACAGAGTGGAGGAGCGGCATATTGGATGGCTGGGACGATCTGAAGATCGATGAATTATAAAAATCTATAAAACTTGTTATGATATTAAATATATATCAACGTGAACATGTTATAATATGATTATACTAAAATAATTAATGGTGCCATACATATTTGATCTCAAATATAATGCATTATATTTTATGAAATATCGTTGCTATGTCGATCCAATAATTCTTAAGGTTTTTCGTGTGATTTCTAAATTGAATCATGGACTTTGAGAATGTTGTTTGATAAACACAATCATTGCGCGAAATTTGCTGCAAGCATTCGCCGTGACAGAGAGACCAACGTGCTCCCGCTTGCCAGCTGAGGGAGCCCATCCGTGGAAGATCTAAATTATTTGCTCAAGCGCGAGCAGGAAGAGTTGCTGCGTGCCCAAAGCGCGCATTGCCGCGCTGCCTCCCATGCGCATCAGCGTTTGGCCAATCGCTATGCGCAGCGCATTCGAGAACATGTGCACCCCTATCGATCGGAGCGTCCCGATGGTTCAGCCCCTTTCGCTTTAAACGACCAGCGGGATTGTCGGATATGAGCAGGGCCATAAACATCATGGAATCAGCCGACGCCGTGCGGCTGGTCTGTCAAAAAAACGGCTTCAGGATTTCGGTTCTCGAGGCGCTT
The DNA here is from genome assembly GCF_003950715.1 of Sphingomonas sp. S-NIH.Pt3_0716. Classification (NCBI taxonomy): domain Bacteria; kingdom Pseudomonadati; phylum Pseudomonadota; class Alphaproteobacteria; order Sphingomonadales; family Sphingomonadaceae; genus Sphingomonas; species Sphingomonas sp. S-NIH.Pt3_0716. The sequence continues at coordinate 62,311 of NZ_QLJK01000030.1, forward strand.
GACTCCGGTGGCGTGCGGATCGTTCTGCTTGACCCACGGGATGCCGATGCACTTCGCGCTTTGATGAAGGGTAAGCTGATCGAAGGATCTGTCACACGCTCCCGATCGCATGTGGCCCGCCACCATCCGCCGTCAGCACGATGAATATCGACATGGGTCGGTTCGACTATCTTAACCGCCGGAGATTGACCGAGTTGAAGCATGCTGAGCTTGCGGAGAATCCTGCGATCAGAGCAAGGCACGAGGATTTGGCTCGTGCCTATGCGAAGATCATTTCCGTGTTGCAACGCGAAGAAGCTTCATCGCCTCTACAGCAGTGGCAATTCTGAACTAATCGGGCCAAGTGCCATCACGACAAATCAAATGGGAGTCTCCGGTTTCCTGACCTGAGAACGACGATGCCTGCCAAGCCCGGTCGCGCGCTGTAGCGAATGGAAGCCTGGCAGGCTCAGTCTCATGCTTGCAAAGCTGGTACGGACTGTCAGGCCCCGGCCTTGGCTGCGAACCAAATATTGTGCCAGCGTTCGGCGCTGCCGCTAAAGGCTGGCAACAAGATCTCATCCAGACAGAATCCGGCCTGCTCGAGCCTTTCGGCAAATGCGTCATCGCTGTAGGCTGACCATATCGACAGTAGGCCGCCCGGTTTCAGTGCTGCATAGGCCATTTCCAAGCCGTCGGTCGAATAAAGTCTGTCGTTGCTTTTCCTGATGAAACCGTCTGGACCATTATCGACGTCGAGCAGAATGGCATCGAAGCGATCCTTCTCATGGGTAATGACATCAAACACGTCGGCCAATTGAATTCTGACTCGCGGATCTGTCAGATTGGTACCGAACAAGTGCATTAAAGGTCCGTTCGCCCAGCTTATGATTTTGGGCACGAGCTCGGCAACCGTGATGGTCGCGCTTTGTGACCAGGCGTCGAGCGCAGCCCCAAGGGTGAAGCCCATGCCGAGGCCGCCAATCAAAATATTGCCATCGCGCTGAACAAGACGCTCTTGGGTCAGCCTTGCGAGAGCCTTCTCGGATTCATGATCTCGACTGCCCATCAACTCATCATCGCCAAACTGGATCGAGAACTCTGTCCCACACTGGAGGAGGTGAAGCTGGCCACCGCCCGGAATATCGGCAATATCGACCGTAATTATCGGGAGGCTTTTGTCCGATCCTGCCCCGTTTTCCTGTACTCCTTTCCTTTCTGGGGATGCGTCTTTGCCATTCCAGGCGTCATTGCAGGCAGGGGGCGACGACCGCGCAATGCGCGTTCCGCTATAGTTCATGGAATTCCTGTCGCGTTCTGGATCAAGCGCGCCGTAAACCGAAGTGGCGTCGATTACGCGGTGACACCGAACCATGCCTGCCTTTTGGAGGCATGGCAAGGAAGGCTATACCGCACGGTGTAGCCTTGGAGACTGCGATTTGGCGGGAAATACGGCAATGCCCCTCGACCAACAATATAGGGGCACCACGATTAGTCGCTGAAATATCGAATGAATTTTGGAACTTAATCCATATCAATCCGCTTACAGTCTATCGGTGACATGTTGATTTCCACTGAGAAGTGACCCGGGTAGGGCGTAAATTTCCGCTGAGAATTGGCTCTGAATCACTTTTGCTGCTGGTGATGGTATCCTTCCCCCGCTTTACTGGGAGGATCTGTCATGAACGGGCGATTTCAACGAGCGCGTCTTGCCCCTGAAGGCTTTGCGGTGGTGTCGCTGCAG
>NZ_QLJK01000031.1:0-60054 GCF_003950715.1 Sphingomonas sp. S-NIH.Pt3_0716
TGCGGGCAAATTCGTCGAGCCCGGCATAATCCGCCTCGACCCCGGCGACCTTCAGCAGTTCGGCAACGACGCGCTGATGCACATCGCTATTCTGCCGCATGTCGAGCGTGGCGAGATGGAAGCCGAACGTCTCGACCGCGCGGATCAGCCGGCCGAGCGCGCCGCCGGTCGACAATGCGCCATCACCCTCGCTCGCCAACCCCTGCGCCACGGTGACGAGGTCGCGGCGGAAATCGCCCGGCGCGGCGTAAGGCTCGCCCTTCAGTGCCGACGGGCGCGGCGGCGCCTTGCCGACCAGATGGACATAGGTGGTCGCCAGCCGCGCATAGATGCCCGAAATGGCCCGGCGATAGGGCTCATCCTGCCGGCTGGGCGACGTGTCGCCGCTCGCCTCCGCCAGCGCCAGCACAGCTTCGGGCACATGGGCAAGCTCGGTCGAGACCGACAGTTCCGCGCCCAGCGCATGAATCGATTCCATATAATAAGCGAGCGCCGCCTCGCAGCCACGGCCCAGCGCCGATCGCAGCTGCGGCGCCTGGACGAACGGGTTGCCGTCACGGTCGCCGCCGATCCAGTTGCCGACCCGCAGGAAACTGTGCGGCCGCGCGCCCAGCACCCGTTCCCACCGGCCATAGAGCGCTGGCAGCGTCGGCAGGAAGATGTCGCGGAAATAGGTCAGGACATTGTCGATCTCGTCCTGCACGAACAATTTCTCGCGGCGCAGCGGGCGCGTCTGCCACAGCAGCGCGATCTGGCGGAAGATTGCCTCGTCCAGATTCTCGCCATCATCCGTCTCGGTTCGCCCGGCATCCTTGAGCTGCATCAGGTCGGCGATGCGATTCTTGTGATCGATCATGCTCTTGCGCCGCACCTCGGTCGGGTGGGCGGTCAGCACCGGCACGATCAGGCTGTGCGACAGCAATTCCAGCACCGCATCCTTGCCGATGCCGTGCGATTCGAGCTTGGCTACCGCGGAGGCGACATCGGCGCCCGGTTCCGCCGCCACGCCCTGCCGATCCTCGGCCAGATTGGCGAGCATCGAGAACAGCATGAAGCCGCGGGTGAAGTTGAGCGTGTCGTCGAGATTGAGGGCATCGAGGCCCGTGTCGGTCAGGTCGGCGCCCTGCAGCCCGCGCGCGCGGTCGACCGAGGCGGAGCGGATATATTCGGTCTGCTTGTAGAGTTTGTCCCCGCCATAGGCCCGAATGACATCGCCCAGCAGGCGTCCCAGATAACGGATGTCGGGATTCTGCGTGATCGCAGGCGCCTTGGAAAGGCCCGCGGAATTATCTTCAGTTCGGCGACGACCCACAGCTTATTCTCACCTTCTGAAATCTATTTGAGGGCTAACATGAGAGCTGGCCCATGGCATTCACCGCGTATTCGTATTCACAGTGCTCGCTGGAATAGCGCGATGGATGCCAAGAGCGCGCGCACAGTCAGAGCAGGATCATAGCGAGGACCTTCATCGCGCATGAAAGCATGTGCGGCATTGAACTCCAGCCATTCGTAGCTCGCCCCGACTGCCTCAAGCCGCGAGCGAATCCTTTCGCGCCCTTCAAAAGGAATATGAGGATCCTGCCGTCCCCATATGAACAGCGTCTCAGCGCGTAGCTCGATCAACCTGGCAAATGTGTCGTCGCTTCGTCCTTCCCCCAATGTTCCGCTATGGACGTCCGTTGGATAAAAACAGGCTGCCGCCTTCACCCGAGGATCAAATGCCGCACGCAAGGCCAGATGGCCCCCAAGGCATTTACCAATCGTGCCGACCTGTCCGGTCGATGACGGATGAGAAGTCAGGAAATCAAGACCCGCGCGGGCATCTGCATCGAAGGCACCGACCGGCTTGAGAAACTTGAGCGCATTGCCTCTGTCGGTCCCTTCAGAATTATATGGCAGGACCGTGCCCGCCTTTTCATATTCATGATAGACTTCCGGAACGGCCACCAGGAACCCTTGTCCGGCTAAAAATGCAGCGATCCTTCTGATTGGCGCCGTGACCTGATATATTTCCGAAAAGAATAGTAGAGCAGGAAACCGCCCCTCTCGAGCAGGGCGAAAAAGATGGATGCGCATCAAGCCACCCGTATCGGTCACAACATCTTCAACTTCGTCGCCGAGAATGATCATAATTCCCCATGAACTTGCTTCAGACTGCCCACGTAGTCTTTTGTTGAAGACTGCGCATAGCCCGATTCAAAACCGCGTGGGATAGTCTTTGAATACGTCAACCTAATGGATCGGATGATGAATCGATTCCAGAAGTCCGCTCTCCAGGTTTTGAGGGTGAGACAAGTGCCTCACCCCCTACAACAATGCACCTGGACTACATTTTGAACCTGACACCCAGGCTGAAATAACGCCCCTCAACCCTAAGATCGCGGGGAAAATACTGAGTTTCGTTATAATAGCGATAATTGTTGAACGGCTTGCCCAGGATATTGCTCACATTGCCGACGAGCGTAATTCCCTTGATCGCTTCATAGGAGGCGGAGAAATCGAGGCGCGAAATGCCGCGGGTAATTTCCCCGGCATATTGATCCTCGTTCGAGTTCCGGTTGTAGCTGTTGATGTAGCTCGAACGGTGATTGTAGGACAGACGGGCAGACACCGGTCCCTTCTCGTAAAATCCGGTCAGATTATAAGCCCATTTCGAAAGGCCGGTAATCCGTACCTGGCGAGCGCCTTCACCCAGCACCGTTGGAAGTGCATTGGTGCCGTCGAGATAGGTGACGTTGGCCTGGACGCCAAAGCCGGACAGGAACCCTGGCAGGAAATCGAAGAAGGTCTGGAAGGACGCTTCGGCCCCCTTGATTTCGCCCTTACCGGCATTTTCCGGGCGGTTGATCTGGATACGGCCGTAATCCGGGTCCATCACGTCCCGGGTGTAGTTGCTGATGAAGCCCTGGAGATCCCGGTAGAAGACTGCGAGTGTCGCCGACCCATTTTTGGAGAAATAATATTCGAGCGTCGCGTCATAATTTTTCGACGTCAGCGGCTTGAGGTTCGGATTACCGCCGTTGCCAAATGCGGCATATTGCGGCGGCGAGCCGTCAGGACCAGGGCTGTTACGGGTAATATTGAGGGATGGGTTGAGTTGGCCGAAACTCGGCCGCGTCCGGGTCTGGTTATAGGCCAGTCGCACCTGGAATTCGGGCGTCAATCGGATCCGGGTCTGAAACGAAGGCAGGACATCAAGATAGTTCTGGCGCGATACCTGCGGGACGATCTGGGATGTGCCATCAGAGCCGTTTACCCGTGAGAAGCCGGAATAGCGGCCATCGGTGTTGACGACGCGAACGCCGAATGTACCGTCGACAGCGACATCCCCAAGGTCAAACTCATATTTGCCCTGGCCGTACATGGCATAGCTTTTTTCCTTGGCAGTGAAGCCATTGAGCGGATCGAACGGTATTTCCTCGGTCGCGAACTTGGTCACGGCGTCGCGGATACCACCGTCATTAGGGAACATGATCGTCAATTGCTGCACAGACGCATAGGCCAGCTGCCGCAGCGCTTCCACATTGTCCCGGATGGAACCGCGGGTCGGTGCCAGCCAGTTCTGGAAGCGCTGCGGATCGCCGCGGAAGCCATCATTGATGAGTTCAAGCTCGCCTGTCGGCAGGCTCGCGAGCGGGAGACCCAGGCCAGCCGTGTAGGCGTAGCGGTTGTTATTCTGCATGAGCGCAGTGCGGTCGCTCGCCCGAATGCCGACCTGGATCTTGGGCAGCCAGTCAAAATCGGTATCGAGATCCAGGTCGAGCCGTCCCTGCACGCCATCACCCTTGGTGACGAAATGCCGCTGATAATAGCCGCGCCAGATATAGTTGGCGGGGTTCGTCTTGTCGAAGTCACCCAGATCGAAGATGGCCGAACCCTTGACGTCCCATTCAACATTGATCGTCGGCGCGCTGGCGAGCTGGCCATCGACGCTGTCTTCGTCCGCCTCATATTTGCTGTAGGTGTAGGCGAAGTCGCCCGACAAGGTGGCTCGGTCGGTCTTCCATTTGAATCCCAGTGCCGCCTGATAGGTGTCGGTCTGGTCGTCCTGGGTGGACCGGAAGAATTCGGGCACATAGCCGCCGGTCTTGGTGAAGCTTGCCGCCTTGAGGGGCTCGCCTTCGACTAGGACCACATTGCTCAGTGTCGGGGCGATGCCATCGATGCTGCGACGCTCGAAATTGACGTTGAAACCATCTCGAAGAACCTTGCCCCGATAGGCCTGCCAAAGGCCTTCCGCATAGATTTCCAGATCGGGGGTCGGTCGCCACTGGATCGCGCCATTGATCGCGGGCCGATGCCGAACGCCCTTCTCGTAGAAATTGCCGGCATTGGCAGGAAAGCGGAAATTGCCCACGCCTGGCGTCGTAACGGTCATGTCATCGGCGGGGTCATCAGCACCAAAGCCCAGCGGGCTGATGATAGCGGAATCGGCATAACGATCGGCGTTGCGGTAGGTCATCCGGACATAACTGAAATTGACGAGCGCACCGATCTCGCCGATCGGCGTATCCCAGCGCTTGGTCAACAGGAGGTTGGCGGAAGGGTCGAAGGCCTTGGACTGGTCATTATAGGATCCGCGCACTTCGCCGGCAATTTGCGTGTCCTTGACGTCGAACGGCCGACGCGCACGCAAATTGATCAAGCCGGCAAGCCCTGGCTCGATGAGATCGGACGTGCCCGATTTGTAGACCTCCAAACCTGCGGCCACGCCAGCCGGGAAATCCTGCAGATGTAGTACACGATCATCAGCCGTGAAGAATTCCCGTCCGTTGAAGGTCGTGTTCACGTCCGGAAGTCCACGGACAAGCACCACACCCGCCTCGTCATTATAGCGTAGCACCTGCACACCCACGACGCGCGAGATCGCTTCAGCCGCATTATTGTCAGGAAGCTTGCCGATATCCTCCGACACGATCGCATCGACAATCGCATCGGACTGGCGCTTCATGTCCTGCGCAGAGCCCAGCGCGGCACGATAACCCGTTACGACAATGTCTGGAACCGACGCGGAATCGATCGTCTCCTCGCCTTTCTTCTTTGCCGAAGCCGCGTTACCGCCTGCATCCTGCGCGATGGCCGGCGCAGCCAGCAGAAGCGATGCGAGCGACGTTGATCCAAGTAGTGCCACTGCCTTGAATATCATGATTATCCTCCCTTTGTTTATTACTATGCAGGCCGCGCGAAGCTGCGTTCCGACTGTCCATGCAGCGGAAATTCAAAATCATCCGATGGTGATCGAGCTGTTCAGCTCTCGTGTGGCGTGATCGTCAGCGGGACACCTCCGGCCTGATCGGCCATGCAGTGATATCCATGATTGCAGGTGCGCCGCGCGCAGAAGCGCTCCAGCGCAGGGTTCCTGAACCGCGAAAGAAGCGATCAGTGATCGTCTGCTCACCATCGTTGATGAACAGCTCGACGATCGATTCATCCACAAGCAGGCGAAGAGACACCCTGCCCTTACTCAGGTCAACCGGCGCCACATGACGGTTTGCAAACCCGTCGTGGAAATGCGGGCCAGAGCGCGAACGATCGATGAAGACCTCGTTTACCGTCGGATTGACGCCGATCACCATCTGATAACCCTCGCCATCGGTCAGCGTGATCGCCACCTGCTCGCTTTGTCCCAATGAAAGATTGGCCTGAAGATCAATGGCACCACCCTCGACGGGGAGCGGAACGGGTTCTTCGCCCAGCGACAATTGACGCACGGCCTGTTTGCCGCCTCGCAACTGTTCCAGTTCCTGCACCGGCCGCTGCGTCAGCCGATAGCCCTCGGCGGTTTTCCTCAGGGAAATGCTGCGCGGTACAGTCATGATGCCGCGGGCGGGATAGGTGGGTATCGCCTCGGCATAACGCCAGTCATTGGCCCATCCGATCCAGATGCGGCGAGGGTCGTCCTTGGGAAGATCATTCCAGGCGACCGCCGCGTAGAAATCGGCGCCATAATCCGTCCAGACCGGTTCCCCGCCCCACCCTTCGACAGGCGTGAAGCGACGACCATCAAAGTCGCCCACGAAATATTGGCCGCCCGAACCGCCGCCCACAGCCTGGTCGCCCAGATTGACGCTGAGCACCCAGCGCTGCTCTCCGGGCTTTCCGCCTTCGACGGGAAGGAGATTGAGATCGGGGCATTCCCAATTTCGTCCTCGGCCGCCCGCCGGACCGAAACTGCTGGCAAAGGTCCATTGCCTGAGATTGGGTGACGTGAAGATGACGGCGCGGTTTTCGGTCGCCATGACAGCGACCATGACCCATGACTTTGTCGGTTCATGCCAGAAGATCTTGGGATCCCGAAATTCCGGAGATCCCACACTCAGCACCTCGCCATGTACGGTCCATGTTCGTCCGCGGTCATTGCTATAGGCAAGATATTGGGACTGCAGTTTGGCTTTGGGATTATGACCGGTGTAGACCGCGATCATCGGCGGCTTACCGTCACGGCCCAGGCCACTGCTATTCTTCCAGTCGATCACTGCGCTGCCGGAAAACGCCATGACGTCGGCGGTCTCCGGGATGGCGACCGGCAATTCCTCCCAGGTCACAAGATCCCGGCTGACGGCATGACCCCAACTCATATGCCCCCAGCGGTCACCATGGGGATTATATTGATAGAAGAGATGATATTCGCCTTCGAAATAGACCAGACCGTTGGGGTCATTCATCCAGTTGCGCTTGGGCGCGAAATGATATGCCGGGCGAGGATCGGCTCGCTGCGCCTGGGTTGCGGCCGGAACCATCAGAGCTGTAGCGGTCATCAAGAAAAGCGTCCTGATCATGCCTGCGCACTCCCAAGGTCCATGTCTTCGAGCGCGACACCGTTGGTTTCGGGCATCGCCTTCCAGGTCCAGATGAACTGGAGCAGCATCATCGCGCCAAAGAAGGCAAAGACCCAACCACCGACCCGGGCTGCAAATACGGGAAAGGCCCAGGTGATCGCAGCAGCCATGACCCAATGGGTCGTGCTGCCAAGCGCCTGCCCCTTGCCGCGCACCGCGCTGGGAAAAACCTCGGAAATGAACACCCAGATGACAGCGCCTTGCGACACGGCAAAGGCGGCGATGAAACCCAACAGACCAACAAGGATCAACGTGCCGTCGGGATCAGAGCTTTCCAGCTGATAGCCCACGAGAAGCAGGGCTACGGCACAAAGGATCGACCCGGTGTACAGGAGTGGCTTGCGACCGAAGCGATCGATCAGAAACAGCGCCAAGATGGTAAAAACCAGATTGGTGCCGCCAATGGCGATAGACTGCAGCAGCGCGCTGTCAGAGCCTGCACCGGCCAGTTCAAAGACACGCGGCGCGTAATAAAGCAGCGCGTTGATACCGGAGAGCTGGTTGAACATGGCAATTGCGATGGCGCAGGCGACCGGGCGAGCATAGGCGGCCTGAAACAGGCCCGGTGCGATGGATCGATCAAGACGGGCCTCGGCCTCCTGGATATGACGAAGTTCATCCGTCGGATCGAGAAATCCCAGCCTTTTCATGACGCCCAGCGCCTGCGGCCCCCGCCCATGAATCGCCAGCCAGCGCGGGCTTTCCGGCAATAGGAGACTAACGGCAAGGAACAGTGCTGACGGAAGGGTGACGATGCCGAACATCCACCGCCACGCGGTTTGTTCAGGGGCGAGATTGGCGATCAGGTAATTGGATAGAAAAGCAATCAAAATGCCCATCACGATGTTGAGCTGGTTCAGCGCAACAAGCCGCCCTCTGAAACGCGCTGGAGAAACTTCGGCAATATAGATCGGCGTAACCACCGAGGCAGCGCCAATCGCCAGACCTCCCAGGAACCGAAAGGCCAGGAGCGTGCCCCAGCTGCCCGCCAGGCCCGTGCCGAGCGACGACACAACATAGCAGATCGCAACTGCAAGCATGACCGCACGCCGACCGAACCGGTCAGCCGGCGCGCCCGCCACCAGCGAGCCGAGTACGGTACCGATCAGAGCGGATGCAACCGTAAAGCCCAGCATGCCATCGCTCAGGCCAAACCGCGCCTGCAGCGCCGAGGTCGTGCCAGAAATCACGGCAGTATCAAAACCAAACAAGAGGCCACCAAGCGCCGCGCCGGCTGCGCTCAGGACGATTGCACCGGTCACCCGAGCGTCGCTCGGCCCTGCCATCCTGTGAGCCGCGTGATCCGATAGGGAAGGACTATGCAAGTGCAGCTCCTGAGAGAGAGGATTGATTGGAAGATGACGGAAGTTCGACAGACCAGTGCATCGGCCACTGGCGTGTCGCGGTCCGATAGGCGAGCGCGAACGCGCCGGTCAGTCCCGCCGATGCGCCCGCCGTGGGTGCGGCGATATAGTCGTCCATTTCGAGGGCGCGCATACTGGCGTCATAGCCGGCAAGTTTACCGTTCAGAGCGCGCCGTACGCGCTGGTACATGCCGGGAGACTCCATGACGCCACCGCCGATGATGATACGGTCGGGGCGCACGATGTAGGTCAATGTCGCGCACAGGCCGCCAAGATAGTCCGCTTCAATCTCCCAGCCAGGATGATCTGGGGGAAGTTGCTCAGCTGGAACACCCCAGCGGGCGCGCATTGCTGGGCCGCAAGCCAGACCTTCAAGGCAATCGCCATGAAAAGGACAAATGCCCGCAAAAAGCTCATCGCCCGCAGCACGCGGCAGTCGGATATGCCCCGCCTCGGGATGATTAGCACCGCCATGAGGCGCACCATCGATCAGCAGACCCACGCCAATGCCGGTTCCAACCGTCACATAACAGAAGGTATCGAGCCCCTGCCCGCTGCCGAACAGCTTTTCGCCGACTGCCGCACAGTTGACATCGGTATCGAGCGCCATCGGCGCATCGATCGTCCGGGCAAAATGACCAAGCAGGTCGACATCCTGCCACCCCGCCTTGGGCGTCGATGTGATCGAACCATAGTCCTGCGCGACTGGATTGAGAGACAGGGGACCAAAGCTGCCGATCGAAAAAGCGGACAACCGTCCCAGGTCGAGTTCGGCCTGCTCGAAGAATGCGGTGGCCGCACCCAGCGTATCTGCAGGGAGCGTAGTGGCGATCCGTTGCTGCCGGATGACGCGCCCATTGCGGTCGGCGATGCCGCAGAGGAATTTCGTACCCCCCGCTTCGATGGCACCCAGGAGAAGGTTGTCATTCTGCATGTTTTACTCGCACGACAAGCTGTCCCGCCCCCAACAGGGCCGGGGATGAAGCTTTAAGGGGAAAGAATTGACTGCGGGCATGGCGCGCCGCCTGCTCCACACATGACCAGAAACAGGACACCGTCGAGGCGCCATGCAATCTGCGTAAAAAATTATGTGGAATAGCCTCCAAGGTCATCCTCTTCCCTGTCCTGCAGCACGTATTCGTGCTTGCCAGCCGCCCTTGCGACTCCATTAAATCTACAAATGTGATTTAGTCTGTCAATCACATTCTTTGCGATTGTAAGAGGGGCCCGTACCTCCCAAAAAAATGGGGGAGGATCTGGGCTGTAAGCCCCTATCCTCCCCCCTTACATTTCCAGCGTGCAGTCTGGAAACTGGGCACTTCCCGTCCGGTTTGGACGAGCTTTGTCGGGTTGGTCAGGCGCTCGCAGTGGAAGAAAGGAGAGGTTCTCAGCCGCCGCGCGCCCGCAGGTCCGAACGAAGCCAAATGACAAGGAACTATGCTGCCCGCCCTGCCATAGTCTCAAACTCGAATCTGCTACCTGACAGACTAAATCTATCAATGTGATTTAGTCTGTCAAGCAGCTCTTGCCATGACTCGCCCTTGCCATTTGGAGCAAGGCTGTTCCAAACCACCACACCTATCGCGCATCATCTTGCTGCCGATATATTGAGCGGAGTCGCAGGTGAACAAGCGTGGCAGCAATGCGGTGGGCGTGCGACGGTATAATGAGCGCCTCATTCTCGCGACGGTGCGACGGCTCAACGGTGCCTCGAAGGCCGACCTTTCCAGGATAACCGGTCTCTCACCGCAGGCGGCTGTCCGAATTGTCGAAAGCCTTGCTGACGAAGGGCGACTGATAAAGGCCGGAAAGCGCACAGGAGGCATGGGACAGCCATCGATCATCTACCGCATCAACGGAGGCAGTGGCTGCACCATCGGAGCTGAAATCGGCCGCGATCGGCTGGTTTGCACCATGCTCGATTTTGATGGCCGCATCATCGCCTGCGAAAGCACGACTACATCCTATCCCAGCCCCGCCAGTGCCGTGGAGCTTATCCAATGCTTTGCGCAAAAACATTTGCCGCAGCTAAGGGAAGAACAGCGCGAAGGCTTTCTGGGTTTCGGCATCGCCATGCCCTGGTTCATCGGCGAATGGCGCGAAGAGGCGGGCATCGCGGCCCAGCAGGCCGCTGCCTGGGCAGCACCAGGGCTCGAGGAGTATTTCCAGAAGGAACTGGATGGCCCGGTCATTTTCGAAAATGACGGCAATGCAGGCGCCCTTGCCGAACTGATGTCGGGATCAGCCGTGGGGCTGACCAATTTCCTCTATGTCCATATCGGGAGTTTCGTTGGCGGTGGCCTTATCCTGAACGGAGAGATCAAGCGCGGTAAAAACGGCAATGCTGGGGCTCTTGCCTCAATGCCAATTCCTCAAGGTACCAGCACGGACTTCCTCCTACACGCCGCCTCCCTGTACCAGATGACAACCAGTGGGGAAGGCGAACACGATCCGGCTTGGGAAGCGTGGTTGAAACACTGCGCTGAGGCGCTGGCATTCGTGATTATTAGCGCGAACAGCCTTCTAGACCTTGATGCCGTGGTCATCGGGGGCGGACTACCACATACCCAGTTACGCCATCTGTCAGAACGCGTCAAAAATACTATCCAAAAGACCGCCCCCCGCGATTTCTTCTGCCCAGAACTCAAGATTGGCGAGAATGGGGAAAAGGCTCCTGCGATAGGCGCTGGCTTGCTTCCGCTATTCTCTACCTACGCACCGAACCTGATTTCTTTGCTCAAAAGCGATGCCGTCGCCTCCTTGGCGGAAGTATAATCCTCAATCCTTCTAAACCAGATGTTCTCATCTTTGGAATTACAAAGCCGCACCCATCAAATTCCAATTTAGCCTATTGGCGGCTAGAGCACACGATCAGAGAAATGATGATTGCAGATCGATGCAATCATAATGGCATTAGCGAAACAATAGTTGCATCGCATCCACGGTGAACTTAAATCCCAGGATGAAGACATTCCGGATGTTCCGCGTGCGATCGGGCGCCCCGGTCTGGTCGGGATGCAGGATATATTGCAGGTTGGGCGACAGTCGGATTGCCGGGTTGACCTGCAATCCATAGGCCAGTTCCATCATATATTGATGGCGACGAATATCGGCACGCCCGCCCGCCGCAACCCGCGCGGCGTTCATCCGCTGGATCGCCAGGTCGCTGAAACGCTGATCGTTGATGGCGAAGCCAATCGTGTCCTGATCACGCCCGGCGAAGGTACCGGTCTGTACGATCCCCATGCCCAGATAACGGCTTTCCTCGACCTGGCCGGACAGGTTGATCATCGCCACGCCAAAGATGCTCACCCCCGCGGCGAGGCCGGATCGGGACGGGTCAGCTGCTGATCGAAGCGGGCATAGAGGCCCGACCGCCCGTTCCGCGTCGCCGCCGGTCGCCCGGTCAGGATCGCAATGCCACCCTGGTCGTCCCGCAGCGGATCGGCATAGTCGCCACGATCAAACCAGCCGCCCAGAACATAATGGCCCGGCAGCCGATCATCGGCTGCATCCCGGCTAAAGCTTAATTCCCAGGGTATGATCACCCCGGTCGCATTCTTCGTGCTGAAATTGAAACCATGGTCGCTTGCGCGCTTGCGGTCCGGGCTCACTTCGTAAACGCCGGCATGCAGCATGACCTGTGGCGTCACATGCAGCTTGGCATGGGCCATCCAGCTGGATGCCGGGAAATAGGTGAAATTGCTGTTCTTGAAGACGAAGGTCGGATTGCCGCAGGCCGAATTGGTCTGGAAATGGCAATAGAGCGGCGAGTTGAGGAAATGGATGTTCGCCTGGCTGCGCCCGGCCTCGATATCCAGTCGCCCGTCCAGGAAGCTCTGCTGCCAGGTCAATATCGCCAGATGGGTATTCTGGGTGCCATAGATTTCCTGCACCGACGTATTATTGCCGATCGCCATGGCGGAAAGATTCTTGCCATGGCGATTGGTGACGGCAAAATGCAGCGTCGCGCCATCGATGCCGATCATCCGGTCAAGATCTAGTTCGGCGCCGACATAGACCTGCCCGGCATGGGTCGCATCGCGGCGAAGCCCGCCCGATACATTGGTCGCCGCCTCGCCGGTATAGCTGAGCGACAATGTTACCCCCTCCGCTGCCAGCGGTTGCCATGGGGCCGGCGCGTCCGATTGGACCGATGGCGGATCGACATCGGCAACCGCCTGATCCTGTGCCAGCGCGACGGGCGCGGTACAGGCCATGGCGCCGGCCATACAGGCGGCACCCATCTTCCTGAAATACATGAATAGCCTCTCCGATTATCGTGACGCGTTCGGGGCGTCAGGCCTTGATTTTTGCTATGGGACGCTTGACCAGCCCGACCAGCAGCGCGCTCACCAGCGTGCCGGCGAGAATGGCCAGCGCATAGACGCCTACATGGGTGACCGCGCCAGGGATCGGCAGCACGAACAGTCCGCCATGCGGCACCTTTAGCTCCACGCCCATCGCCATGGAGATGGCCCCGGTCACAGCTGAACCGGCCATCAGCGCCGGAATGACCCGCAGCGGATCGCGCGCGGCAAAGGGGATTGCCCCTTCGGTGATGAATGCCAGGCCGAGGACCGCGGCGGCCGCGCCGGCTTCGCGCTCTTCAGGCGTGAAGCGATTGCGGAACAGTCGAGTGGCGAGCGCAACGGCGAGCGGCGGCGTCATGCCAGCTGCCATGGTGGCCGCCATCGGTGTATAGACCTGACTGGCGATCAGGCCGACCGAGAAGGCATAGCCCGCCTTGTTGACCGGCCCGCCCATGTCGAATGCCGACATCGCGCCCAGGATCAAGCCCAGCATCAGCGCACTCGACCCCTGCATGCTGCGCAGCCAATCGGTCAGGAAAGCCAGCGCAGCGGCAACCGGCGTGCCCACGGCATAGAGCATCAGCAGACCGGTCAGCAGCGTGCCGAGCAGCGGCAGGATGAGGACCGGCTTCAATCCTTGCAAATTCTTGGGCAGCTGAATCAGGCGATTGAGCCAGTCGACGCCATAGCCCGCGATGAAGCCGGCGACGATGCCGCCGAGGAAGCCCGCGCCCAGATTGGCGGCCAGCATGCCGCCGATCATGCCCGGTGCAATGCCGGGGCGGTCCGCAACCGAATAGGCGATATAGCCCGCCAGCGCCGGCACCATCAGCACGAAGCCGCCCTTGGCGCCGATTTCGAACAGGGCATAGGCCAACGTGCCCTTCGCTGCCGCATCATTGGCGTGAATACCGCCCAGCGCGAAGGCGAGCGCGATCAGCAGGCCACCCGCCACCACGAAGGGCAGCATGAAGGACACGCCGGTCATCAGATGCTTATATGGGCCAGCGCGCTTCGCGCCCGATGTCGCGGCGGCAGAGTCGGCCGGTTGCGATGCGCTCCCCTCGCCACCCTGTATGGTCGCTTCCGCCAGCGCCCGCTCGATCAGCTTCGCGCCACCGGTGATGGCGGGCTTGGTATTGCCGGCGAAGACGCGCTTGCCGGCAAAGCGGCTGCGATCGACCTCTCGATCGGCGGCGATCAGCACGATGTCGGCGGCAGCGATTTCCTCGGCCGTCAGCGCGTTGCCCGCGCCGACCGACCCCTGCGTCTCGACCCGAATGGCATAGCCAAGCTGGCGCGCGCCTTCGGTCAGCCCCTCGGCCGCCATGAAGGTATGGGCGATGCCGGTCGGGCAGGAGGTGATGGCGACGATGCGCGGCACGGCGCTCGACACGCCCGCTACCATGCCCCCGTGCAGCGCGGCGACGGGATCGGCCAGAACCGCCTCCAGCGTCAGGCGGCGATGCGGGCGGTTTTCCGACGGGGCGTCGGCGCCTTCCGGTGCGATCAGCAGCAGATCGCCGTCCGCGTCGCCCGGCAAGGGATTGACGATCCCCTGTGCGGTCCGCAATTCGATTTCGATGGCCTGGCCACTGGCCTTTGCGGCCTTGCGCAGCGCTTCGCCGGCCAGGACGCCGGCGACACCGGCTTCGCCGGCATCCACCACCGCGAAAATCCTGCTCATTGCGTCTCTCCCATCAGAATATCCGTCTCAACGCTGGCCGCCAGGGCTTCGATCTCGTCCCTTGTCGGCAGATGCGGTCCGGCACGGCCCAGCTTGCCGACGGCAAAGGCGGTGGACAGACGCGCGATACGATCCAGCCCCGCGCCTTCGATCAGGGCGGCGGCCAGACCGGCAACCATGGCATCGCCTGCACCGACCGTGCTTTCCACGCTGTGCGCGGTCAGGCGCGCGCGCAGCATTTCCGAGCCGGTCAGGAACAGTGCGCCCTGCGCGCCCATCGACACGGCGATCAGGTCGACGCCCCGATCCAGCAACCCGCGCGCGACGTCGACGATCTGATGCGGCGCATCGACCGGACCATCATGCCATTCGGCCAGTTCATGCAGATTGGGTTTCAGGATGGTCGGCAGAACGGGGCCCGCGAGCGCATGGCGCAACGCCGGGCCGCTGCTGTCGAGCAGGACAAGAGCCCCCCGCGCCCGCAGCATGGCGGTAAGGGAGGCATAGATATCGACCGGGCAGACGGGCGGCAGGCTGCCCGAGAGGATGACGAGATCGCCGACGCCAACCTGTTCATCCAGCGCCGCAATGACGGCATCGATACGCGCTCCGGTTGCCGGTGCGCCATCCATGTTGATGTCGGTCGTGCCATGGACATCGACCAGCTTCAGATTGACGCGCGTGCTACCGCCATGGCGCTGGCAGCGGTCGATGATCGACTTTTCGGCAAAAAGCGCATCGAAGGGCGCCGCATTGGCGCCGCCCAACAGGCCCATGACGGTGACGGGCACATCCCAGTCGGCCAGGCAACTGGCCGCGTTGATCCCCTTGCCGCCGGCATCCTGCCGCACGGAGCGCGCGCGATGCACCTCCCCGGGAACGAGACGGTCGAGCATGACCGTCTGGTCGATTGCCGGATTGAGCGTGACGGTGAAGACGGCCATCATGCCCCCTCCCCATCCAGCGCGCGCACATCGGCGGCGCTTGTCGCGTCGAGCGCACGAGCGGCGAGCCCCTGAAGATCGCCAAGGCTGCTGGCGCGGAGCCGTGCCTTTACGGCAGGAATGTCGCGCGGGGTCATGGACAATTCATGGACCCCGAGGCCCGCCAGCAACGCCGCGCCGAACGGATCGCCGGCAATGCCGCCGCACACGCCGACCCAGCGGTCATGCCTGCGCGCGCCCTCCACGGTCATGGCGATCAGGCGCAGAACGGCCGGGTGCAGGCTGTCGGCTTCGCTCGCCAGTTCCGGATTCTGACGGTCGATGGCGAGTGCATATTGCGTCAGGTCATTGGTTCCGATCGAGAAGAAATCCGCATGCTCCGCCAGCGCATGGGCCTGAACGGCGGCGGCGGGGACTTCGATCATGATGCCGATGGGAACGGCCGGTGCAGCCAGTTCCGCCCGGATCGCTTCACAACGTTCCCGCAGGATCACCAGTTCGGCTGCGGATGTGATCATCGGGAACATGATCGACAGATCGCCGCCCAGCTTCGCCGCGCGATACAGGGCGCGGAGTTGCGGTTCCAGCAGGTCGGGCCGACGCAGCAACAGGCGAGCGCCACGCACCCCCAGGAAGGGATTCTCCTCCTTCGGCAGGTCGAGATGCGGCACCTGTTTGTCGCCGCCAATGTCCAGCGCACGGACGATCAGCGGCCGATCACCCAGCGCGTCGATCATCCCGCGATAAATGGCGCATTGTTCCTCCTCGCTCGGGCTGTCGCCGCGTTCGAGGAACAGGAATTCGGTGCGCATCAGCCCGACCCCCTCGCCGCCCTGTGCCATCGCGAAGGCCACCTGATCCGGGCGGTTCACATTGGCGCCGATCGCCAGATCATGACCGTCGCTGGTCCGTGCCGGCAGAGCGCGCTCCGCCTCTTCGGCGGCGCGTCGCGCCGCGATCTCCTCGATCCAGGCGCGGGCGGAGGCAATGTCCTGCGCCGAGGGATCGAGCCAGATACGGCCGCTAT
This sequence comes from Sphingomonas sp. S-NIH.Pt3_0716, assembly GCF_003950715.1. Taxonomy (NCBI): domain Bacteria; kingdom Pseudomonadati; phylum Pseudomonadota; class Alphaproteobacteria; order Sphingomonadales; family Sphingomonadaceae; genus Sphingomonas; species Sphingomonas sp. S-NIH.Pt3_0716. Next base: position 16,175 of record NZ_QLJK01000031.1, read on the forward strand.
CGCCATCGACGATGGCGGTCGTGCCGGCCGCCTGCGTCAGCAGATCGGCCCCGCCTGCCACGACTGACGGCAGGCCGAGCGTACGTGCCAGGATCGCGCTGTGCGACGTCGGCCCACCCAATGCGGTGGCGATACCCGCCACGCGGCGCGTATCGAGCGTCGCCGTATCCGATGGCGACAGATCGGTCGCCACCAGCACGCAGGGCTGGTCTGGCAGGTCGGCCAATGTCCCTGCGCTGAGCGCGGGATCAATCTGGGCTAGCACGCGCCGGCCGACATCGTGCAAATCGGCAGCGCGTGCAGCCAACACCGGATTACCCAGTGCCGAAAGCTGTCCTGCCATGCGATCGATCGCCTGATGCCAGGACCAGGCGACGCCATGGCCCTCCACCATCAACTGACAGGTAAGCGTGATGAGGTCAGTATCGTCCAGCAGCCCGGCCTGCGCCGCAAAGATCGCGGCATCCTCCGCCCCCAGACGGCGGGTGGTGTCATCGACCAGCGCCTTCATCTGCGCCCGGGTGCGCACCAGCGCATCGTTCAGCAGCGCGCCGCCCGCGACCAGATCGACCGGCTGGTCGGGCACGTCCAGTTCCGCCGAGGCCAATATGTGGACGGGACCGATGGCGAGGCCGGGGCTGGCGGCGACCCCGGCGATCATCGCGGGATTGCCGGCCGGTTTCCAGCCGCGCACCGGCGCCTTCGCCTTTTCGGCGGCACGGGCGGCATCGGCCTTCTCACGAACCGTGAGGCTCGTGACGGTGCGCATGAACTGGTCAAGCGTGTTCCTGTCGCTCGCCGAAATGGTAGCGCGTTCGCCTGCCTTCAGCCCCAGTTGCAGCAGCGAGACGATACTGCGCGGATCGGCCATGTCTTCGTCATGTCGGATGCGTATGGGCGTAGCCAGGCTCTTGGCTGCTTCCGCCCAGGCTGAGGCGGGCCGGGCATGCAGACCAGCAGGATAGTCGACCGTCCATTCGATCCGCTCGGCCAGATCCTCGGCAGCGGGACGGGCCTCGCTGGGGTTGGCGTCTTCATGGAGGGCAGCGGCAATAGCCGCCGGATCGTCGGTGGCGAGAAGGGCCGCGAGACGCGCCTCATCCTGAATCAGGCGGGTGAGGCGGCGCAGGATCGCGATATGACTGTCGGAACTGGCGGCGATACCGACAATGAGATGGGCGCGCTGCCCAGGATTCCACTCAATCCCTTCGCGCAGTTGCAGGACCACGATCCCGTCGTGGCGCACCAGCCCTTTGTCCTCACCCAGGCCATGGGGAATGGCGACGCCCGCCCCCAGATAGGTGTTTGCCACCGCCTCCCGCCGGACCATGCTCTGTTCATAGCCGGCCGAAACGCAGCCAGCGGCGACCAATATCTGGCCGGCCTGGAGGATGGCGGCCTCCTTGTCGGACGCCTGCGCGTCGATGCGGATCAGGTCTTCATGGCGAAGCGCACTTAGGGGGGCGGCAATCATGACTCTTCAGCATCCTCTCTCTTCCTTTCAAGAAAACGTTTTCTCATGATTCTGTCAATACACTTGCATTTACCCCCTGCGATCGGCCATATCTCGGGCAGAATTGAGAGAGGATGAGGAAAACGATTTTCCCATGACGGTCGGAATCAAGGACGTAGCGCGAGTGGCCGAAGTATCGCCTGCCACCGTCTCCCGGGTACTTTCGGGGCGTGCGGTTGATCCAGCCATGCGCGACAGGGTGCTCGCAGCGGTCAGGACAACAGGCTACCGGCCCAACCTCGCGGCCCGTCGGCTCCGTTCGCGCCACAGCAACACGATCGGCCTCATCGTTGCAGATATCCGCAACCCCTTTTTCACGGCAGTGTCTCGCACGGTCGAGGATATCGCCTATGAACGCGGCCTGCGGGTTATATTGTGCAATACGGATGAAGATCCCGCCAAAGAGGCGATGTATCTCCAGTTGATGCAGGAGGAACGGGTGACAGGGGTGATCCTGGCACCCACTCGGCAAGGCGCCAAGAAGGCATCGCAGACAAAGGCAGAGCATCCCATCATCCTGATCGATCGCGTAGCAGCGACGACCACGGACTGCGTCGTGCTCGACAATGATGCGATGGCTCGCACACTGGTTGCCCATTTGCATGCGCAGGGAATCAGATCGATTACCGGCCTGTTCGGCGCAGCCAGCACCACGGGTGCCGAACGACGCGCCGGCTTTGAGCAGGCAGCCCAAATGATCGGCATCCCTACGCGATCCCTGTCTGTGCCGCATGGAGAGGGTGAAGCGGAGAGGCTGGTCAGCGCTCTCCTGCAAACGCCTGATCGGCCCGAAGCGATCATTGCGAGCAATGGCCTGATGCTGATGTCGGTATTGCGAGCCGCACATGCGCTGGGCCTGAGCGTTCCCGGCGACTTCGCATTGGCTGGGTTCGACAATGACACCTGGACGGAATTTGCAGCTGATGGACTGAGCGTTATCGAACAACCCGTGGAGGAGATCGGGCGCACCGCCATGGCCATGCTGCTCGACCGTCTCGACCATCCGAACGCCGCCGCTCGTAAGGTGGTTCTGAGCGGGCGTCTCATCATCCGCGGATCTACGATCCGTCGTGAAAAATCAGCAAACCAGAATGGGGTATGAGGATATGAAACCGCCAATCGGCAGGGACACCAGATTGTGCATGTCGCTGTCAGGTCGCCCTGGTAACGCCGGATCCCGCTTCCACAATTGCCTCTATGAGATTCTGGGGCTGGACTATGTCTATAAAAGTTTCAGTACACAGGATCTGGCAGCTGCGATCGGCGGCATCCGCGCGTTGAATGTGCGCGGATGCGCCATTTCCATGCCGTTCAAGGAAGCGGTCATTCCTCTGATCGATGACCTTGAAAGCTCAGCCCGTGCAATCGACAGCGTCAACACCATCGTCAATGATGATGGCCGGCTGACTGGCTACAACACTGATTATGTTGCGGTTCGCCAGCTTCTCGAGAAGCGCATCGAAAAACCGGTACCATTTTTACTCCGAGGAAGTGGTGGAATGGCGAAAGCCGTCGCGGCCGCGCTTAGAGATGCTGGCTTCGCCAACGGCACGATCATCGCGCGCAACGAAATGGCCGGGCAGGCGATCGCAGACCAATATGGCTTTTGCTGGCAGGCTGATCTACCGCCGGATAGCGCACCACTGCTGATCAATGTCACGCCATTGGGTATGGAGGGCAAGGACCGAGACGCCTTGGCGTTCCGCGCAGAGCAGATCGCGGCCTGCAGCACCGCTTTCGACGTCGTTGCCCAACCGGTCGACACCCCTTTCGTCCGCGCAGCCAGAGCTGCTCGAAAGAGCGTGATTTCCGGCGGAGAGGTCATCGTCCTGCAAGCGGTGGAGCAATTTATTCTTTACACGGGCGTGAGCCCCGGCGCCGACGACATCCGTGAAGCAGCGCGATATGCCCACGGCGCAGACGTCGCTGCACGAATAGCTGATTAAGCCCCCTCCCCCTCAATGCAAAGGCCTTCCATGCAAGCCATCTCCCTCAGCCGTTTCCTGATCGAGCAGCAACGCCAGGCCCAGGCTTTGCCAGGAGAATTGCGCCTGCTCATCGAAACGGTCGCACGCGCCTGCAAGACGATCAGTCACGCGGTATCCAAGGGCGCACTGGGTGAAGTTCTTGGTAGCCTGGGCAGCGAGAATGTTCAGGGAGAGGTTCAGAAAAAGCTCGATGTCATTGCCAACGAGCTATTGCTCGATGCCAATGAATGGGGTGGCCATCTGGCAGCCATGGCTTCCGAGGAGATGGAGACCCTCTACCCTATTCCCAACCGCTATCCCAAAGGCGAATATCTGCTGCTGTTCGATCCGATCGACGGCTCAAGCAACATTGATGTCGACCTGAGCGTCGGAACGATCTTCTCCGTACTCAAGGCACCCGAAAATGCTTCAGGGCGCGAGGTAACAGAGCAGGACTTTCTGCAACCCGGCATACATCAGGTCGCAGCCGGCTATGCCATATATGGACCACAAACGCTGCTGGTTCTGACAATTGGATCTGGTGTCTATGAATTCACTCTCGATCGTGAAATCGGCTCATGGCGGATGACCGACGGCCCCATGCAGATGCCCCAGGGCAATCGCGAATTTGCCATAAACATGGCGCGTCGCCGCCAATGGTCGCCGCAAATCATACGCTATGTCGACGAACGAATTCAGGGGGCGGAAGGGCCTTTGGGCAAGGACTATAACATGCGCTGGACGGCCTCGATGGTGGCCGATGTACACCGCATCCTGAAAAGAGGGGGTATCTTCCTTTACCCTAAAGATGCCCGCCCGGATGGTACGGCCAGACTACGCCTGATGTACGAGGCAAATCCGATGGCCTTTCTGGTAGAGCAGGCAGGCGGCGCAGCCATCGACGGCGAACAGCGACTGATGGAAGTCCTGCCATCAAAACTTCATCAGCGCATTGGGGTGATTCTGGGTGACAAGGAGGAAGTCACATCACTGCTGAGGGACTGAACACCCAAAAAAAAGGGCGCCTCTCTGCATAATATAGATAATTTCAATAAGTTAACTGAAAAAACGTCAAACACCCAATCCTGCTAGCAATCTTGACGCAACTAAATCACATATATAGATTTAGTTGCGTCGATCATGGAAAGCATGACGCCGCACAGGATGGAGAGGGTGATGAAGGTGCATTCCGTCAGACGCAGCTATCTGACCGGCACACAGATATCGCGAACCTCTCCCTCAACCTGAATGCAATCAAAACATCGTTGCGATGCACCACAAGCGTGTTTGCCAACGACAATCAAAAAACAAAAAAAAGTTTGAGAGAGGAGTAGGCCGGTGGCGATTACCCCCTTTTTTTCACGCAGACAAACATTGGAAATGCTCGCCGCCTTTCCAATGCTTTCATCCTGCGGCAGCGAAGCAGAACCTGCAATTGGCGCAATGCCTGTATCGAGTGGAACCCCCGATTCTACTGGTTTACCAACGGCAACCCCGATTAGCGGACGACCACGATATCATATCGCGGCCCCGGCAGGAGGCTGGATCAACGACCCACAGCGCCCTGTGCGAATGGGAGATCACTGGTCGATTTGGGCGCTCTTCAATCCAACCTATCCCACCGATGGCACTGAATGGCGCCGCTGGACCTCAACAGACCTCGTCACTTGGCAGGATCAAGGTATATCGATCCCACGCCGCACAACATCCTTTGGAGACATCTGGACCGGGAGCGCGGTTGTCGATGTCACCAATACTGCCGGATTCGGCCCCGGCGCACTGATCGCGCTCGTTACCATGCCCGCAGACAATGCCGCCGGGCAAAACCAGTCCTGCGCACTCTGGTACTCTCTTGATGAGGGTGCCAGCTTCACCTTTCACGACATCGTGCTACCCAATTTCCCAGGCAACAGGCAGTTTCGCGACCCCACGATTTTCTGGCACGAGACCAGCGGCAATTGGATTATGACGCTGTCAGAGGAAGGCAAGATCGGCATCTACACTTCGCCAGATCTCAAGCACTGGACTTATTCAAGCGGTTTTCTGTCAACGGTCGTCGGGGGCGTGATGGAATGCTCGCATCTCTTCAAACTGCATCTATACAATCCAGACGGCACAACTTCGGTAGACAAATGGGTTTTGCTGGTAGGCGGAGATGGGACGGCTTCTGGATTCACGGGTGGAACCTGGTACTGGGTGGGCGAATTCGATGGCACGACCTTCACGGCCAGCACTCCCGACGGCCAATGGCTTGATGGCGGAGCTGATTTCTACGCGGCCGTTATATGGAATGACCCGCATGCAGCCGATCCCATTGCTTGTGCATACTCAATGGGATGGATGAACAACTGGGCATATGCGAACCAACTGCTGCCGACCTACGATTACCGAGGTCAACTCAGCCTTGTTCGCGAATTGCGCCTACGATTGATCAACAATGTACCGCGACTTTTTAGCACCCCTCTACCAGCACAGAACAAGATATTCGCGCTTACTGCCCAGGGCTCTGATCAGACGATTGCAGATGGTTATGATTATATCTGGCCCGACAATGCTAGAATGGTTGCGGGGCGGATCGACCTCACGCTCAACCGGATCGGATCGGCTTGGCCATCAATAGTGTGGCTATCCGTCCGCAGAGGTTCCGGTTACTCCACTCAGATCTGCTTTGAGCTAGGTAATAATAGGGCATTTATCAGACGCGTGACCAGTGGCCCTGAAGCGCCTGACAGCGAGGCGTGGCGCCTAGATCGAAGTCTACCATGCGATTTTTCGGAAGGTGTAGTAGAAATTAGCTTGTTTATCGACATTTCGTCCGTAGAGTTATTTTTAAACAATGGAGAAGCTACGCTATCGCAACTTATCAATGCGCGCATATCCGACACGTCTTTGAATCTAGCGACTGTACAGGGTAGTGTAATGGTATCAAAAGTTTCAATATCAAGTTAAGTCTATCAGCATGAATCATCGAACAATTACGTGCTGACGTCAGCACATGGAATTTTATGTGAACATAAGCTAGCCAATAATTGCTTCTTCCTTCAATTTGCTCCGCGCCACCTTAAAGATGAATCGTCATCATCCAGATGGCGTGGCTTGTTCGGGCACGATCAGGTCCTAGAGCCCAAGACCACGGCCTAGCGAGCGGCCGAGATGCCGTTGGAGATCCTGCGACAGCGATTGGCCGCTTTGGGAAGACAGACCCAGTTCCTGGGTGCGATTGCGCAGCAGCGACTCCAGCTGTGGATCGCGTTCCAGCCCCTTCGCCATGCCCGCCATAGCCTCACGCACCTTCCCGCTTGCGTTATGGTCGCCGCTGCGGCTGAGCGCTTGACGCTGGCTGTCGCTGCTTTGCCAATCGGCAATGAAGCGGTCTGAACTGATGCGGTGGATGCCTCCCTTCATCGATCAGGAATGAGCCATCGGTGCCGCGCGTGACGGCAAGACCACTATCCAGGATGAAATCGATTTCCTCGCCCCTTTCCATCTGGACGATAGTGTGTCGCCGGCCACTCTCGCCAGCTGCAGGCAGCCGTTTCGTTACGCGCCAGCATCGGCAGGATCCTTGGCGTGTCCCATAGATTGTTGCTGACAGAGAAAGGAGCCCCGGCGGCTGGCTCGAGGCTCCCCTGTCCATCCTCGCGAGCTTCCCCGAACGGGGCGGACGACCATGCAACGCAGATGGGCGCCATCGGGTTTCCGGCAAAAGCTCGCTGCCGGTAAGCGGCGGGCACTTGCGCGGATCGTCCGCATCGGACTCTCGCTCAAGCGGCTTCGCGCTCTTCCGCGTGACCCGAGCAGGCCGCCATCTGGTCCTTGACCGCCAGCTTCAGCTTCTTGAGCCGGCCGATCAGGAAATGGCGCGGATGGAGACGCTTCTCCTCTTCGCGGATTTCGGCTTCGAGACGCGCATGTTCGCGCTCGAGGTAGCGCAGATAGTGGTCGTTCATCGTCGAGTTCCTCATGTTCGATGATGGGGCCCGGCCGCAGCCGGGCCCTTCGTCTGTTAGTACTCCATTTCCGGCATCGCGGCCCTGGCGCCCTTGTCATCCTTGGGCGCTTCGGCGACGAGCGCCTCGGTCGTGATCAGCAGCGAGGCCACCGAAGCTGCGTCCTGGAGCGCGGTGCGGACCACCTTGGCGGGATCGATCACGCCGGAGCCGACCAGATCTTGATACTGGCCGGTAGCGGCGTTGAAGCCCCAATTGTAGTCCTCGCTCTCCAGAAGCTTGCCGACGATGAAGGCGCCGTCCTCGCCGGCATTGTCGGCGATCTGCCGTGCCGGCGCGCGAAGTGCCCGCCGCACGATATCGATGCCCGACTGCTGGTCGTCGTTCGCGGCCTTGAGGCCGTCGAGCGCCTTGAGCGCGCGCAGCAGCGCAATGCCGCCGCCGGGCAGAATGCCTTCCTCGACCGCAGCGCGAGTGGCGTGAAGCGCGTCGTCGACGCGGTCCTTTTTCTCCTTGACCTCGACCTCGGTCGCGCCGCCCACGCGGATCACTGCTACACCGCCCGCGAGCTTGGCCACGCGCTCCTGCAGCTTCTCGCGGTCGTAGTCGCTGGTCGTGGTTTCGATCTGCGCCCTGATCTGCGCGACGCGGGCATCGATGTCCGAACGCGCGCCGGCGCCATCGACGACGGTGGTGTTGTCCTTGTCGATGATGACTTTCTTGGCGCGGCCGAGCATGCCGACCATGACATTTTCGAGCTTGGTGCCGAGCTCCTCGCTGACGACATTGCCGGCGGTGAGGATCGCGATGTCCTCGAGCATCGCCTTGCGGCGATCGCCGAAGCCCGGCGCCTTGACCGCCGCGACCTTGAGGCCGCCGCGCAGCTTGTTGACGACGAGCGTCGCCAGCGCCTCGCCCTCGACGTCCTCGGCGATGATGAGCAGCGGTCGGCCTGACTGGACGACCTGCTCGAGCAGCGGGATCATCGCCTGCAGGTTAGAAAGCTTCTTCTCGTGGATGAGAATGTAGGGATCTTCGAGTTCGACCTTGAGCTTCTCCGTATTCGTGACGAAATAGGGCGAGAGATAGCCGCGGTCGAACTGCATGCCCTCCACAGTCTCGAGTTCGGTCGCAAGGCTCTTGGCTTCCTCGACGGTGATCACGCCCTCGTTGCCGACCTTCTCCATCGCCTCGGCGAGAATGCGGCCGACTTCCTCGTCGCCGTTCGCGGAGATGGTCGCGACCTGGGCGATCTCGCTGTTGGCGCTGACCTTGCGAGCATGGGTTTCGAGGTCCCTGACCACGGCGCCGACGGCGAGATCGATGCCGCGCTTGAGGTCCATCGGGTTCATGCCGGCGGAGACCGCCTTCGAGCCTTCGCGCACGATCGCCTGGGCAAGCACGGTGGCTGTAGTAGTGCCGTCGCCGGCCTTGTCGTTCTGCTTCGACGCAACCTCGCGCAGCATCTGCGCGCCCATGTTCTCGAACTTGTCCTTGAGTTCGATTTCCTTGGCGACGGTGACGCCGTCCTTGGTGATGCGCGGCGCGCCGAACGATTTCTCGATGACCACATTGCGGCCCTTCGGACCCAGGGTCACCTTCACTGCGTTGGCCAGCGTATCCACGCCGCGCAGCATGCGATCACGCGCGTCGGACGCAAACTTGACTTCCTTGGCAGCCATTGTCTCGTCTCCTTTCTTCGATTTCCTTCCACGTGTCAGAGGATGCAGGTCGCTGTCAGGCGGCCTGCTTGAGCTCTGCCTTGGCCTCGATCACGCCGAGGATGTCGCTCTCTTTCATGATGAGCAAATCCTCGCCATCGATCTTGACCTCGGTCCCCGACCATTTGCCGAAAAGCACGCGGTCGCCTGCCTTGACGGCGAGTTCAACGAGCTTGCCGCTGTCGTCGCGCAGGCCCGCGCCGACGGCGATCACTTCGCCTTTCTGCGGCTTTTCCTTGGCGGTGTCGGGGATGATGATGCCGCCCGAGGTCTTCTCCTCGGCTTCGATGCGGCGGACGACCACACGGTCGTGCAAGGGGCGGAAATGCATGCATAACCTCCAGATGCAAAACTGAGATGTGATAGGCCCGGCGTTTATTCGAACGTCAGGTGACGCGGAATTAGGAAAGCTCATTTTTTGCGTCAAGATGGTGCGCGAAATTTTTGGCACTCGCAGGCATCGAGTGTCAGGTGCCGGCTTATCGAGTTGTTACGGTGCGATTTTCCCTCTTGACGCGACTCGCCAGCGTTCCAAAATTTGCGGCGTGGGCGGCGCGCCCGCTCATGAGAAAGGAGCGACACCAAAGGAAGGAGGCAGAGCCATGTCGCAGCCATTTTCCCGCTATCTTCATCCCTTCGACGTTGCGCACAATCCGAGCCTGGAGCCGGAAGTGAAGCGCGCCATTCTGGCATCCTGGGCGTCCGACCGCGCCGCCGTGCGCGACCATCCCGGCCTGCGCATGCCGCCCGGCGCCACGCGCGCGGTGCCGATCGATGACATCCTTGCCGCCATGCATGCGATCGACAGGCCCGCGGAAGGTTCCCGCGCTTCGCCATGAGCCGACGCGATGTCATCCGGCAGCTCGAGGGCCATCGGCTGACGACGGCAGAAATTCGTTACTACCGTCCGGATGTGCCCTCGCTGCTGCAGCTGTTCGTTTGGCAGGAGTACGATCTCGCGCCCGACTTTCCAAGGCTGTTCGCGTTTCTCGAGCATTGGCGACGCGAGATCGAGGCCCCGCTCCACTCGGTGTGCATTTCCCATGAGGGGATGATCCGCCCTACCGAGTGGCGCGCGGTCGATGGTGTCATCGATATCCGGTGACGCGCAGTCTGCTCAAGTGCGCCGCTACCTATGCAGATTTGCGATCAACCTCCTCATTGGCGGCCGTGCTGGCGCAAGGGAAATTGCCGCAGCACAGGGCATGCGGGCCTGTGGGCCAGCAGCAAAGCACGGGACCCACAACATCGGGGATAGTTGGACGGATTTGGCCCGGCGATGGCGCCGACCGGCATTCGAAGATGAGACCCTGCGTCTGACAATATCGCTCGGCCGAGGCGCGGTCAGGAAAGCGCAGTTCGATCGTCGCGAGGGGATCGCCTCCGCCGGTCCAACCCATCAGCGGGTCGGCAACCGGGCCCCAGCGCGGCGCAAACCTGACCCGCCATCGATTTTGGCGGCGTAGGCCGCCACTTGTCGCCAAGGCCAGCGGCTCGATAATCGCCTTAGCACCGAGCGGGAACGAGGTCGCACCCGCGAGGGCAACCGCCTGGTTGTCGTTAGCCGAAGGCCCGGACTCGAAAGTCCGGGCCCGGCCGTCAGCGGGCGCCGCCATTGACGGGAATCCGGCGGATGTGCTGCTCCGCCGCCTCTGTCCTCGGCAGCGTGACCGTCAGCACGCCGTTTTTGAAGGTGGCTGCGACCTTGTCGCGTTCGATGCCCCTGGGCAGGCCGATGCGGCGCTCGAAGCGGCCATAGCTGCGCTCCGAATAGCCGCGATCCTTGTCCTCGACTTCGGACTTCTTTTCGCCACGCAAGGTCAAGGCGCCGTCCTCGACGAAGATCTCCACGTCCTTCTCGTCGAGGCCCGGCAGTTCCGCCGTTACCCGAATCTCCTTGTCGGTCTCGCCCAGCTCAAGATGCGGCCATCCTGACATGCGGTCGAAGCCGGCGAAGGCGGGCATGCCGAAGTTGCGAAAGACATCGTCGAAGAGACGGTTCACGTCGCGGTGAAGCGACTGCAGCGGATGGGTTTCCCTTTCCCGCTCGGCGCTGACCGGAACGGGCAGCCGGTTTTCCTGCCGGCTCCAGGGAATGAGATCACGAATAGCCATGATGACATCTCCTTTTCTGGCTGGATGAAAGGCTGAACCTGCCGGACGCCGCGTGCGGGGGGTATTGGAAGGCGGCGCCGGCAGGCCGATGGGCGCGGGATCAGGCCGGCTCGGCCGCCTTTTCCTTCTCTTCGCCCAGTCGCTTGTTGTTGGAAGCGGCGCCGAAGATCTCGATGCGGCGCGGCTTCATCGCCTCGGGCACGACACGCGTCAGCTCGATCGACAGGAGGCCGTGCTCGAAGTTCGCATTCCCGACCTCGATGAAATCGGCGAGCTGGAAGCGCCGCTCGAACGCCCGGGCCGCGATACCGCGATGCAGGTATTCGCCCTTGTCGGCGTCATCGGCACGCTTGCCGGTGACCGAGAGCAGGTTCTGGTGCGCGACGATCTCGATATCCTCGGGCTTGAAGCCGGCGACCGCGATGGTGACGCGGAAATTGTCGTCGTCGATCCTCTGGATGTCGAAGGGCGGATAGCCATCTTCCTCGCGCGCACCCGCTTCGAGCAGGTTGAACAAACGATCGAAGCCGACCGTCGAACGGCGATAGGGCGTAAAGTCAAAGTTCGGTCTCATCTCCAAATCCTCCAAATGAAGCAATTCGGGCATGAGATGCGCCAGTAACCAAGAGCCGGCGCTCTCATGTGTCCAACCGGACCCGGTTTGGCGTCCGGTACCCGTGAGCTAATTTTGGTCGCGCGGCTTTCAAGATAGTGCGGCCAAAAAATTTTTGCGGCGCGCGCAGATTTGCTCAGGCGCTGTGCTCAGCCGGGGAACCGAACGCCAGCAAGACCAATTTACCGGGCGATTTCAATCCAAATAGAGGTAATGTGTTCTCATGAGGTACCGACTGCTGCGCGATGACGACCGCTCGGTGGCAACTACGAGCGAGGATCTCGAGGCGAACTGGCCGCGACGACGTGGGCTCGCGCATGGCTCGAAGACCATGCCGATCACGATCGCTACCGGCTCGAGCCTATGGGCGGTTCGCGGCCCATGCTGATGATTCGAACGGTCGCCGGACAATGGTACGCTATTCTGATTGCTGCAGAGACGGAACGCACCTGAGCTTGCCGAACGACGCGCAAATTTCGCGTCAGGACGCGGGACCACCCTCTTCGTAGATCGGGCCAAGCGCTAGCCAGCGTCCGCTGCGCGAGCGCTCGATTGGTGTGCCGCACCTGTCGCACAGCGCCGAAAGGTCGCCGCCCCGCTTGCGCCGGCTGACCGAAATTATCGGCGGCCGGTGCCGTTCGATGAGACAGAACAGCAACCGCGCGTCGATCATGCTGGCATTGCCTCGTCATGCCGCGATCTCGCTTGATGCCATTACCGATCACTGCCGCTTTCCTGTCGCCCAATAAAGATGGCAGGGCGGGATGTTCCTCCATTCGTAGCTTTCGCGCAGGCTCGCGAAATGACGCCTCAGCAGCGGACGGATGGCGGTGCGCATCTGGTAGGCCGCCAGCGTGCCGCACGGCGACATGGCCCGCACCGTCTCGCGCATGATCGCATCGGCGTCGCCCGGCTCGAGCGTCGAGAAGGGCAAGCCCGTTAAAATACAGTCGGCCTCGCCCAGTCCATGCTCGGCAAGGTGGCGATTGACGTCCTGCGCCGTTCCTTGAACGACGATGAGCCGGCGATCGTCGCAGCGCTGCCGCAAAGTTTTGACGAATCTTTCGCCGGTCTCAATCGCCAGAAGAACGGCATCGCGCCGCATGCGCTCCAGCGCTTCGAAGGTAAAACGCCCCGTGCCCGGACCATATTCGACCAGAATGCTGATGCGCTGCCAGTCGAGCGGGGCGAGCATGCGGCGAACCATGCGCGCGCTCGCCGGGACGGCCGAGCCGACCATGCCGGGATTGCGCACAAACTCCGAGACTGCCACCCAAGCTGAATCCTGCGCCATCGCTCTCTCCTTGCAACCGTGACAACGATACTCGCGGCCAGTGGTTCGCGGGGAGTGAAGCAGTACCTCGAACTGCGCCGGTGCGATGATAGTCGTGCTCATCCTGTTCGGCGATTCGCTGGTCCATGGCCTCCTCTCGCCGCTTGGCTCGGCCTAATGGGCGGCGGCCATTGCTATCATCATAATCGAGCGATTGCCCGCCGGGCTGATCGGCATGATCGCTTTCAGGGCGGCGCGGCACGAGAAGTCGATGCTGACCTTTTTCGGCCTCCTAGTGTCGGATCTTTTCACTATATAGCTTATGGGGTCAACGACGGCCCGTTTGCCGGTTGCCACCGGCTGCGAACCCCTGCGGATTGTCGGCCCCTGGTCATCCTGCCGGCCAAACGATCGATGAATATCGGGTTCTGACAAGAGCTGCCCTCCGATCCATCGCTTGCGAACGGCAGCAAAGTCGCAGGCCAAGTCATTCCATCTTCGTCATCAAGCGTCCTGCCGCGCCATGCTCGGCGGCAAGGTTACGGTAATAGGCAAGCGGCATGCGAGGGGATTTCCACCGCAGTGCATCCATGATGCCAGCGAGATCCTCGCCGCTGGTGAACAGATCCTGATTCAGCCCCACACGCGTGGAATGCGCGCTCACCCCCTTCAGGAGCCGGTCCAGGTCATCCTTCGTTAGATCGGGCAGCACCCCAGCATCAAACGCGCGCTGAATGATCGCCCGGTAAATCGGCCCGATCGAGCCAGGATGCAGCGCCCCCTGCCCTACATCATATTCGATCCTTGCCGCTACGGCGGGCCTGGGCAGCGTCTTGCGCAGATCCCATGCCTCGCGCCCAGAAATGCTCTCGATCCGCCGCCCCGGCACGGCTTTGCGCGCCTTGTAACGCCGCACCTGCACACGGCTGAAGATCGTCCCTACCTCGATCCGCGCTGCCGCCCGCCAGGCCGCGATCGCCCGCACGGATCGCGGTGAGAGATAGGCCGTCGCCCCCTCCCCTTCCTGATCGCCTTCGCTGCGCGCAATCATCAGCAGGCGCGCCTCAGGGTCTATCGCCTCAATGATGTGAGAAAATTCAACCGCCACCAGTTCGGAGGCCCGCAGGCCGGTATCGTAGGCAACCGACAGCAGCGCCCTATCCCGCAAACCCGGCAGGTCACCACCACAGCTTTCGAGCAGCGTCCGCACATTTAATCCCCGCGGCGCGTCCCGCTCGACATCGCGCACGGGGCCTTTGAACCGCAGCGGTCGCGCCTGCTTCTGTGCCGTGCCCATCCGGCGACGAATGCCAGTTAGCCGAAGCTTCACAAGTGGGTCATTGGTCGGGTCCGCCAGTCCGAGCACTGCCAGCGCCAAGTTCAGGGCCAACGGACGTTTGGAAGTAGCTTGCGCGACGTCGGACATCGGGACCGGCAGCTACACGGTCATGACCTTGGTCGCCGCCGACACGCTCGGCCTGCCGCCCGAGCAGATCACCGCCAAGCTGGGCGACTCAGACCTGCCGACCGCCCCGGTCGAGGGCGGGTCGTGGGGCGCCGCCTCGTCCGGCTCAGCGATGCAGCTGGCGTGTCAGGCAGTAGGCAAGAAGCTCCTTAAGGCGGCCGGCAAGATCGCTGGTGAACCACTGGGCGACGCGAAGATAAACGACGTGCTGTTCGAGGACGGCTGCCTGGTGCTCAAGGACACGCCGACCGTGCGGGTGCCGTTCGGCGATGCGATGCGTGCCGCTGACCTGGCGGCGATCGAAGAGGAAGCCACCGCTGCGCCCAGGTTCGGCGACATGTGGAAGGGTCTGCACAAATCCAAGAACACCCACAGCGCGATCTTCGCGGAAGTGAAGGTTGACGAGGAGCTGGGCGTGGTGCCGGTCACGCGTATCGTCGACGCGGTCGCCGCCGGCCGTATTATCAACCCGAAGACAGCGCGCAGCCAGATCCTCGGCGGCGTGGTGATGGGCATGGGCATGGCGCTCCACGAGGAGACCTTCTCCGACCACCGGCTGGGTCGCTGGATGAACCACAACTTCGGCGAATACCATGTGCCCGTGCATGCCGACATTCACGATATCGAAGTGATCTTCGTCGACGAACCCGATCCCGAAGTGACCCCGCTCGGGGTCAAAGGGCTTGGCGAGATCGGCATCGTCGGCACCGCTGCTGCGATCGCCAATGCGATCTATCACGCGACCGGTAAGCGGGTGCGGTCCCTGCCAATCACGATCGATAAAATCTTGGGCTGATTAGCCGAAGTCGGCATCCGCCGTGCCGGGTCTATAGCCGGTCTCAGCCATTCTCCGGTTCTTGACCCAGCTTGTAGATGGGTTTTGCTGGCGGAACGATATAGCTCAACGTAACGATCCCCGCGACGATAAGTCCAGCACGCCAATCCCAGAAAGCCAAAGCGAAGGAAGCCCAATAGGCTCCGGCAGTGATGCCGAATTTGAGGGTTGTTCGCCTGAGGTAGGCGTCCGTCAGGCGCGGGTCTGGAAGACCTCTCGCGGTGGCGTATACCCAACGAAGAAACTACCAGGTCGCCGGTGTCGCTGCTACGCCCAGATACCAAAGGGCGGCGGTGGTATTCTCCGCATCTCCGCTGAGGTGTTCGACCAACGGGCGCGCGGGAAATGGAGTGATGCTGACGACAGCCAGAAAGCCAATGCCGAGCAGATTGTAGCCGTGATCGGTTCTCCAGCAGCTTGCCGCTGAAATGGCTGTGCGCCCAGTAGAGGCTGATCAAAACCACGCTAAGGGCGTAGGCCGCATATTCCGGTGCCAGCTTTAGGTATGCCGCTGCCAGGTCGCCGTCGGTCGGCTCTGGTGCGTGTAGTTCGGTCACCGGGAGGGTGATGGCAATTGCCAGCACCGCGTCCATGAATGCCTCGAGGCGGTCCGATTTGCGTTTGGTTGCTTTGAGAGAGGATGTCGCCATCTGACGCTACAGCATTTCGAGTGGGCGACGGCCCGCTGGCCGGGGAAATGCCGCATCGAGTGTCGCAAGGTCGGCGTCGGAGAGGACGATATCTGCGGCCGCGCGGTTCTCCCGCACATGTGCAATCGAACTCGCTTTCGGGATGGCGATGAGGCCATCGTGGCGCAACGTCCAGGCAAGTGCGACCTGCGCAGGGGTTGCGCCAACCTTGGCCGCTACTTTGTCGAGGGCGGGATGGCTTGTGAGGCGTCCCTGCTCGACGGGACTATACGCCATCACTGGCACTTTGTGCTGGGCGAGCCACGGTAACAGGTCCAACTCGGGGCCTCGACGCACGAGGTTGTAGAGGATCTGATCGGTCACGCAGCCATCCCCGCCGGCAGCGATAAGCTCGTCCATATCGTCGGTATCGAGGTTGCTGACACCCCAATGCCTAATTTTCCCCGCTGATTTTAGCGCCTCCATTGCCTCTATCGTCTCAGCGAGCGGCACTGATCCCCGCCAGTGGAGCAGGTAGAGGTCGAGCCGATCGGTGCCGAGCCGCTTCAGGCTCGCCTCGCACGCACCGGCAAGGCGGGAGCGCGATGCGTTCTGTGGATACGCCTTGCTGACGAGGAATAACTGGTCGCGACGGTCGCCGAGCGCTTCGCAGATCAGCGCTTCCGCCGCACCATCGCCATACATTTCAGCGGTATCGACGAGCGTCATGCCCAACTCGACACCGGCGCGTAGCGCAGCGATCTCATCGGATCGCCGCTCGGCACGTTCGCCCATCTTCCAGGTGCCTTGACCCATTGAAGGAACCACTTCCCCGCCGGGCAATGTCACGTGTTTCATGTGCTTTCGTCCTATGAGATGAGTTCGACTGTTCGGTCGCGGGAGGCGGATTGGCAGATGACCACCATGTAGTGATCATATCGCGGCCGGCCATCGATCGAGTGCCATTTTGGCGATGGAGAGCAGTTCGTTGATCGTAGCGCCGTCGCGCGCCTGAACGGACATGCCTTCCATGACCGTATTGATGAATTTGCCTAGCACGGCCGGATCGGAGTTGGCCGCAAGCTCGCCCTGCGCGGCGCCGCGTTGCAGACGCTCGATCAGGAGGGCCTCCGCCGCGATACGCTTGTCGCGCAGCAGGCATTCGATGGCGGCGGACGCCGGCGAAACGGCTGCCGCTGCAGAATACATGAAGCAGCCGGCCGGCGTTCCGGGTTCCGAGAATGATGACGCCGCCCGTTCCAGCAGGCCTTTGACGGCCTCGTAGGTGGACAACGCCGGATCGTTGATGGGTGCATAGAGGTGGACGCTGAACGTCGCGGCGTAGCGCTCGATCACCGCCGCAAACAGCCCCGCCTTGTTGTCAAACGCTGCATAGAGACTGGCGGCGGCGACACCAGTCTCCGCCACCAGATCGGCCATCGATGTCGCCTCGTAGCCGCGCTGCCAGAACAGCCGCACCGCCTTGTCGAGCGCAGCGTCAGTGTCGAACACACGAGGGCGACCTGCGCGGCGACGGGATTTCGTCTCTGTCATCTCTGGCGCACGATATGGAACGATCGATAAATAATATCTTGAAGCTGGTGGCGCACACCGATACAGAACAATCGTTCAATAATCAAGGAGTGTCCCATGAGCCGCATCGTCCGTATCCATGAATATGGCGACGCCAGCGTCCTCAGGATTGAAGATGTGGCAGTGCCCGGGCCCGCGGCCGATGAAGTGCAGATCGCGGTGAAGGCGATAGGCATAAACCGCGCCGAGGTGATGTTCCGCAACAATGCCTACCTTCAGGAAGCCGAGTTCCCGAGCCGCCTCGGCTACGAGGCTGCCGGCACTGTCGTTACGGTCGGCGCGGACGTGACCGGGTTTGCGGAAGGCGAAGCCGTCAGCGTCATCCCCCCGCTCGATATCGCACGCTGGGGCACCTATGGCGAAGTCGCCAACGTGCCCGCCCGCCTCGTCGTCAAGCATCCGGCGGCGCTGTCGTTCGAGGAAGCGGCGGCCGTGTGGATGCAGTATGTCACCGCCTGGGGTGCACTGGTGGAGCAGGCGAAACTCGGCGAGGGCGATTTCGTCATCGTCACTGCTGCCTCCAGCAGCGTCGGCCTTGCTGCCTTCCAGATTGCGCGGATGGTCGGCGCAACGGTAATCGCGACGACACGTACCGGCGCCAAGCGCCAGGCCCTGATCGATGCCGGTGCACATCATGTCGTCGCGACCGAGGAAGAGGATCTGGTAGCGAGGGTGATGGAAATAACCGATGGTCAGGGTGCGCGCGTGGTGCTCGATCCGGTCGGAGGCCCGTCGTTCGAGCCGCTGACCCAGAGCATGGCACGCGGCGGCATCCTGCTCGAATATGGCGCGCTCAGCGGCGAACCGACGCCGTTCCCGTTGTTCTCCGTGCTGGGCAAGAGCCTCACGCTCAAGGGGTATCTCTACAGCGAGATCGTCTCGGACGATGCCGCCCTCGATCGCGCCAAGGCGTTCATCGTGGCGGGTCTGGAATCGGGCGCGCTCAAGCCGCGGATCGCGCGCACTTTCCCGCTCGACGCCATCCAGGACGCTCACCGCTTCCTCGAATCGAACGACCAGATCGGCAAGGTCGTCGTTACGGTCTGACCGGAATACCGGGGGGAGTGAGCGATCGCTCCTCCACGAATTTGTGCTGACGCGACGGCCTCGCGCCAGCAATCAGTTTAACTCAACGAGGGGTATCCCAACATGAAATCTCGCGCCGCTGTAGCCTTCGAGGCGGGCAAGCCACTCGAAATTGTCGAGATCGATGTCGCCCCACCCCGGAAAGGCGAAGTCCTCATACGGGTGACGCACACCGGTGTGTGCCACACCGACGCGTACACGCTGGCGGGGAGTGATCCGGAGGGTGTTTTCCCGGTGGTTCTGGGCCACGAGGGCGCGGGCATCGTTGTCGAGGTCGGTGAAGGCGTCACCAGCGTCGGACCGGGCGATCACGTGATTCCGCTCTACACCGCCGAATGCGGCAAGTGCGACTTCTGCCTGTCGGGCAAGACCAACCTGTGCGTCGCTGTCCGCGAAACGCAGGGCAAGGGCTTGATGCCCGATGGGACCACCCGCTTCTCGTATAATGGTCAGCCCCTCTATCATTACATGGGCTGTTCAACCTTTAGTGAATATACTGTCGTCGCCGAAGTCTCGCTCGCCAAGATCAATCCCGAGGCAAACCCCGAACATGTCTGCCTGCTCGGCTGCGGCGTCACGACCGGCATCGGCGCAGTCCACAATACCGCCAAGGTCCAGCCCGGAGACTCGGTCGCCGTGTTCGGCCTCGGCGGCATCGGCCTCGCGGCGATTCAGGGTGCGCGCCAGGCGAAGGCGGGTCGCATCATCGCCATCGACACCAATCCGTCCAAGTTCGAGCTGGCACGCCAGTTCGGTGCAACCGAGTGCATCAACCCCAAGGACCATGACAAGCCCATCCAGCAAGTGCTGATCGAGATGACGGGCTGGGGCATCGATCATACCTTCGAGTGCATCGGCAACGTCCACGTCATGCGCGCCGCGCTTGAATCAGCGCACCGTGGCTGGGGTCAGTCGATCGTGATTGGCGTTGCCGGCGCGGGCGAGGAAATCTCCACCCGCCCATTCCAGCTCGTCACGGGCCGCGTATGGAAGGGGTCCGCTTTCGGTGGCGTCAAGGGACGGACACAGCTCCCCGGCATGGTCGAGGACGCGATGAGAGGCGATATCGATCTGGCCCCATTCGTAACCCACACGATGGGTCTGGAGGAGATCAACGAGGCCTTCGCACTGATGCACGAAGGCAAGTCGATCCGCACGGTCATTCACTACTGACCCGCCGATCCGACGCGGCGCGAGGCGCTGGGATCGACAACTCGGCCGTCATCATGGCCCGACCCGGGCCATGATGAACCGCGCTCTGGCAAATGGGCAAAGCGTCGCGATGCGGTAACAAGCGCCGAAGTGCGGTCGTTACATGCCGATAGCGGCACGGACCAGGGCCGCCTGGCCCAGGCGCTTACCAGCGGAGTGTGTGTGGCCTCGTCGCGAGACCCAACGGGAAAAATGGTTTTGTCGTAATCTTTGTCTAATGCTGGAAAAATATTTCAAAGGTGCCGAACATCGGGCCAGCCTGGCCGTTGGATGTATTGAGTCGGAAATGCATTCATCTGTTACCCGACTGTGATGAACCACTGACCGCACGGGCGTATAAGGCAGAAGACTGAATTGAAGAGCAAGGATATTCACGCGACGACGCCGGCCACCGATCATGGGCATACGGGGCCGCCCGCTTGCGTGCAGATTCGCGGCGCACGCCAGAATAACCTCAAAAATGTTGACGTCGATGTGCCGCGCAACGCCTTCGTGGTGTTCACCGGCATATCGGGCTCGGGCAAGTCATCGCTCGCGTTCGGCACCCTTTATGCCGAAGCCCAGCGGCGTTATCTGGAATCGGTTGCGCCTTATGCCCGTCGCCTGATCGACCAGGCCGGCGTGCCGGAGGTCGACGCGATCGACGGTTTGCCGCCTGCGGTCGCCTTGCAGCAGCAGCGCGGCTCGGCCAACGCGCGATCCTCGGTCGGCAGCGTGACGACGCTCTCTAGCCTGGTGCGAATGCTTTATTCGCGCGTCGGCGAATATCCGCGCCATCAGCCCATGCTCTATGCGGAGGATTTCTCCCCCAACACGGTCGCCGGCGCCTGCCCGACCTGTCACGGCATCGGGCGCGTCTATGACGCGACCGAAGAAACGATGGTGCCCGACGACACGCTGACGATCCGGGAACGCGCAGTCGCCGCTTGGCCGGCGGCATGGCATGGCCAGAATCTGCGCGATATCCTCGTGTCGCTCGGCTATAACGTCGACACGCCGTGGCGCGATCTGCCGAAGAAGGATCGCGACTGGATTCTCTTTACCGACGAGGCGCCGACGGTGCCGGTCTATGCGGGCCTGACGCCCGAACAGACCCGCGTGGCGCTGAAGCGCCGCATGGAACCGAGCTATCAGGGCACCTTCACCGGCGCGCGCCGCTATGTGCTGGAAACCTTCGCCAACACGAAAAGCGCGCTGATGAAGAAGCGCGTCTCGCAATACATCATCGGACGCGATTGCCCGACCTGCGACGGCAAGCGCCTGAAGCGCGAAGCCCTGTCCGTAAAGTTCGCGGGCCTCGACATCGCCGAGTTCGGCGATCTGACGCTGTTGAAACTCCGGGACTTGCTCACGCCCGTCGCGCATGGCGAATATGGGGGCGCCGCGGCGGTCCCGAAGAGCCATGTCCTCGGCAAGGCGGCCCGCGATGCGGCGGTCGAACGGCGGGTCGCGGCAGGAGGTTCGGCGCACAAGAGCGCGCCCGACGTACGCCGCACGCCCAATCTCTCCGACGAGAAGCGGATCGCCGCCCAACGCCTTGCCTGCGAATTGATCGAGCGGCTAGAGCCGCTGATCGATCTTGGCCTTGGCTACATTTCGCTCGACCGCAGCACGCCGACGCTTTCCTCCGGAGAGCTGCAGCGCTTGCGGCTTGCCACGCAATTGTCGTCACAGCTTTTCGGCGTGGTCTATGTGCTTGACGAGCCTTCGGCAGGGTTGCACCCGGCAGATGGCGAAGCCTTGCTCACCATCCTCGAGCGTCTCAAGGCTGCGGGCAACTCCCTGTTCGTCGTCGAACATGATCTCGACGTGATCCGCCGCGCGGAATGGCTCGTCGATGTCGGGCCAGGAGCCGGGGAAAACGGCGGTGAAGTCCTCTACAGCGGGCCGATAGAGGGGCTTGCCAACGTCGAGACTTCGATCACCCGCCGCTACCTGTTCGCAGAGCCGCTCCGCAGTGAGCACACACCGCGCGATGCCAAGGCATGGCTACGCCTGGAAGGGATCAGGCGGAACAATCTCCATGGTCTCGACGTCGAGTTTCCCATCGGCTGCTTCACCGCTGTCACCGGCGTTTCGGGATCGGGCAAATCCAGTCTTGTCAGTCAGGCGCTGCCCGAGCTCGTCACGGAACACCTCGGCGGCTCCCCCGTGGCCGAGGAGGAGGATATCGATCCGCTGCTCGATGTTGCGCAGAACGACACTGAAGGACGCATTGTCGCAGGCATGGACCATGTTCGCAGGCTGGTGCGGGTCGATCAGAAACCGATCGGCCGCACGCCGCGCTCGAACCTATCCACCTACAGCGGCATGTTCGACCATGTGCGACGGATCTTCGCTGATACGCCGCTCGCCCGCCGGCGGCGCTACAGCCCGGGAAGGTTCTCGTTCAACGTCGCGCAAGGCCGCTGCCCTGTGTGCGAGGGCGAGGGATACGTCATGGTGGAGCTGCTGTTCCTGCCGAGCGTTTTTGCCCCGTGCTCGACCTGTCATGGCTCTCGCTACAACCCGCAAACGCTCGAAGTCGAATGGAACGGGCGCAATATCGCCCAGGTGCTCGAACTGACGGTCGACGATGCGTGCGATTTCTTCGCTGGCGAGGCATCTGTGATGCGCTCCCTCGACGTGTTGCGGGAGATCGGTCTTGGCTATCTGAGGCTCGGTCAGCCGGCGACCGAGCTGTCTGGCGGGGAGGCGCAGCGCATCAAGCTGGCGACTGAACTGCAACGCGCTCAACGCGGCAACACGATCTACATCCTCGACGAGCCAACTTCGGGACTTCACCCCTCCGATGGCGACCGGCTGATGCGACACCTGCGGGGCCTCGTAGAAGCCGGCAATACCGTCGTAGTCGTCGAACATGACATGCGCGCCATCACACAGGCGGACTGGATCATCGACCTGGGACCGGGGGCCGGGGAAGATGGGGGCCGTATCGTTGCCAGCGGCGTCCCTGGCGTCGTTGCGGAAGCGGAAGGCAGTCTCACCGCCCGCTATCTCAAGGCGGCGCTGTAGGTCGTAAATCTGGCCGAACGCACGTTCGATCAGGTGCATCTCAATCACACGTTGGGTTGGGTCGAATCTGGAAGTGGGAGCCGGCGATGTGTCACCGCGGTTGGCGCGGCTTAGGGTTTGGGTGCCCGTCAGGTGCGCCGTGTTCGTGTGATACGCGGCGTGGCGGACGGCCAATCGCTGGCCATCCGCCACGCTTGCTTTGTGCGGACCTTCTCCAGGGAGAGAGCCCTCACATGGTTCGTCGAAACGCCCCGCCTTAATTCCCTGCTGCGGGCGCTGCGCCGACACCTTCTGCGATTTCCTCAACGAGTTTGGCGCAGAAGGCGGGCAAATCATTGGGATCGCGGCTGGTAACAAGGCCGTTGTCGACCACGACTTCCTCATTGGTCCATGCACCGCCGGCGTTCTCGATATCGACCTTCAGCGTCGGGTAGGACGTCAAGGTGCGACCCTCAAGCACGCCCGCCTCGATCAATGTCCAAGGTGCATGGCATATAGCCGCAACAGGTTTTTTCTGATCGAAGAAAGCCCGGATGAAAGCAATTGCCTCGACGCTGCCGCGCAGCTTGTCGGCACCGACAGTCCCTCCGGGCACAACAAGTCCGTCAAAATCGTCGGCTTTCACCTCGGAAAACGTCTTGTCGATAGTATAGCTGGCGCCCTCGTCAAGATCGCCATTGACTGTGCGAGCCTTGCCCGGTTCAAAACTGACCACGGTCACTTTGCCACCAGCGTCCTCGACAGCTTGCTTGGGCTTCGAGAATTCTGGTTCTTCCGTCCCACGGGGTGCGATCAGAATGGCAATGGATTTGCCTTCCAAAGTCATAATTTATTTCCTATTCCGTCGAAGACTAAGGTCAGGTGCCCGGCTTGAGCACGACCTTCGTCCAGCCAGCGTCGCGCTCGTCAAAATGCTTGTAGGCGTCTGGTGCCTGATCAAGCGGCAGTCGGTGCGAGATGATTTGGGCAGGATTGGCCCGGCCTTGCTCGATAAGCTTCATCAGTCGCCGGTTGTAGTGCTTTACATTGCACTGGCCGGTGCCGATCTTCTGGCCCTTGAACCAGAAGTTGCCGAAGTCGAACGCCATCTTGCCTTCCTTCTGGAGATCGTCGGGCGCGTTCGGGTCTTCCGGAATGAACACGCCGACGACGCCGATTCCGCCGGTGGCCTTCGTGCTTTTGACGAGGCAGTTCATCGTGTAGTTGCTGCGCTCCTTGCCGTGGCGATCGCAACACTGATACCCGACCGCCTCGACCCCGCGGTCGGTCCCGAGGCCGCTGGTCGCGTCAAGGATCTGCTGGGCGGGATCGCCCTTGCGCATGTCGATCGGAATAGCGCCCATCGCCTTGGCCAGTTTCAGGCGGTCATCGTGAGAATCGACCACGAAGATCTGAGAGGCACCGCGGATCTCGGCTGAGTGCGCGGCCATCAAACCGACCGGACCGGCGCCGTAGATCGCGATGCTTTCGCCAGGCAGGAAACCCGACAGTTCGACGCCATGCCAACCGGTGGGGAAGATGTCGGAGAGCATGACATAGTCATCCTCCTTCTCCTCAGCGTCCTCAGGCAGTTTCAGACAATTGAAGTCCGCATAAGGAACGCGCATCAACTCGGCCTGACCACCTTGCCACGGACCCATCTCGGCAAAGCCATACGCTGCGCCGGCGGTTCCAGGGTTGGTGGTGAGGCAGAAACCCGTCAAACCGCGTTCGCAATTTTCGCAGAAACCGCAACCGACATTGAACGGCATGCACACGCGATCGCCCTTCTTGATACGATCTACCGCAGAGCCGACTTCGATGACCTCGCCAAGGTTTTCGTGACCGAAGACCCTGCCCTTCTCGAAGCTGGTACGGCCCTCATACATGTGAAGGTCCGACCCGCAGATATTGGTCGTGGTCAGCCGGATGATAACATCGGTCTGCTTTTCGATCTTGGGATCATCGATGGTGCTGACAGAAACATCTTTGGGCCCGTTGTACACGACAGCTTTCACGGATCTTTTCCTTTCGCAGCTCTTCTCAACGCGTTATCAAATCGACAGCTTGGTGATCCGGTCCATCGCAACGGCGGACGACATCGCACCCTTCCAAGTGATCTCAGTTTCCTGAACCTTCTGCCATCTGAGAGGTTCCTACCCGTATGGCCGTCCCCGGATCGATTTATTGCGGTTTTCTGAATAACTGGGCCAGAACAGCCGAATAACGCGCTAAATTGAGGCGACCCGCGCCGCGCGGGAGGCACGCCCGGCGCCCGAGCGCCGCCGCCGACTGAGCCGGCGCCGCGCTCCAAGGCTCAGCCGCGCGCGAACGCCTGCGCCGCTGCCTCGGCCATGCTCTCGTCCTGCTTGCCGGTGCCGCCCGACACGCCCACCGCGCCGATCACCGTCTCGCCCTCCTTGATCGGCATGCCACAGGCGAAGATCATCACCTTGCCGCCGTTGGAGGCATGGATGCCGTAGAGGTCGGCGCCCGGCTGGGCGAGCTTCGCCAGCGCCTTGGTCTCGACGTCGAACGCGCGCGCCGTCCACGCCTTGCCGATCGCGATGTCGACGCTGCCGCGCCACGAATCGTCCATCCGCGCGAACGCCAGGAGGCAGCCGCTCGCGTCCACCACCGCGATGTTCGTCGGGTTGCCGATCCGTTCGGCCTCCGCGATCCCCGCATCGATGATCGTCCGCGCGTCGAGCGTCTGGATGGTGTGCATGGCGTGTCTCCGTGGCCAGTCCGGGGAAAACCGCTCGACGCACGCCGCCGCACCCGTGTTTCCCCCACGCGGGCGATGAGAGCGACGCGCTAGGGTGCCGACTGCTTCCGCTATTTCGCGGCCAGCAAGGTGAACTTGTGAATCTGCGGCGGTTCGGAAAACAGTTCGTCTGCCTTGTCCATCAATGCGGCGGCAACCTTGCCGTCGAGATGGGCCTGCCGATCCTCCTCTGTGTCGAACGTATCGAAGATCGCGTACGCACCGGGACCTTCCTCGATCGCATACCAAGTCAGAGTGCCCGCCTCAGCTTGAACGAGCGGCAATGCCGAGGTCAGGAAATTGGCGACATCACGCTCTTTTCCGGGCTTGGCCTTCAGTGGTACATACAGCGCAAGTTTGGGCATAAATGACTCCCCAAGTGAAACGGGCAGATGTTATTCGGCAAAGTAACGGACGAGCGGGCCGGTCGTTCCCCATGAGGCGGAGCACAGGCGGCCCCGCCTCCTTGTCGAAATCAGAATTGCTGTGCGGTCGGCCGGATGACGATCGCGTTGACGTCGACGTCATCAGGTTGTTCGACAGCGAACGCGATAGCACGCGCCACCGATGCCGCCGGGATGGCCTGTTTGTAGAAGTCCAGCACCGTCTTGGCAGCCGCGCCAGAGGTCGTGAACTTCAAATCGCTTTCGACAGCTCCAGGCTCGATTGACGTGACCCGGACCTTTTCCCCCACCTCGTGGCGCAAGCCCTCGCTGATCGCGCTGACGGCGAACTTGGTGCCGGAATAGACCGTGCCGCCCGGTGCGAAGACCTTGATGCCCGCAACCGAGCTCAAGTTGATGATGTGACCGCTGCCCTGCTCGAGAAAGCCGGGAAGGGCCGCAGCGATGCCGTAGAGCGTGCCCTTCAGATTGACGTCGATCATCTGGTCCCACTCGTCGGTGTTGACCTCGGCCATCGGACGGATCGGCATCAGACCGGCGTTGTTGATCAGTACGTCGAGACGGCCGAAGTCGGCGACGATCGCGGCGACGACGGACTGGACCGCCGACTTGTCGGTGACGTCGAGCGCATAGGCGCGTGCCGTTCCGCCGTTCTCGGCGATCTGCGCGACGACCTCGTCGAGCTTGTCCTTGCGCCGTGCGGCGATGGCGACCTTCGCACCGCGTTCGGCGAGAAGCCGCGCGGTTTCCGCGCCGATGCCGGTGCTGCCGCCGGTGATGAGAACAACCTTGCCTTCGATACCTTTGGTCATGATTGTGTTTCCTTCACTTCAAATGTTGATTTTTCGCTGGGTCGCGGCCCCGCGCCAGCGGTAGCCGCGTGGATGAACGAGGCCCATAAGGCCCAGGCGAAGCGCAGGTGCCAACAGGCCGATCATCCGCAGCTCCTCTATGTAGAACGGTTGTGCCAGCAGCGCCGACCCCACCCATTCTTTAAGGTTGCCCATGGCAGCACCCCTAGGTCGCGGAGACGGGGTTGAGGACGAACGCGCCGCGCTCAGCCAGATCGCCGATCTGAGAGAGGTAGTTTTGGAAGTGGGGCGTCGCGCGGTGGGCGGTAACCGCATCCGCGTCCGCGTACAGCTCGTCGAGGACGAAGCGGTTCGGATCGCTCTGGTCCTGCCAGAGATCGTAGCGCAAATTGCCCGGCTCGGCACGGCTCGGCTTTAGCATGGCGTCGAGCAGAGCGCGCAGGCGGTCGACGGTATCCGCACGGGCGGTTAAGACGGCGACGATCTTCACGTTGGAGGTCATGGTACCGTTCCTCATAATGGTTCTATGCGAAGCGGGGCGCATCCTGAGCGCCCCGCCCGTCATCCTGGTACTCACGCAGCGGCGCGATCGAGGGCTTCGATCAAAGCGTCGGCCATGGCTTGGTCCGACGCCGGATTCTGACCCGTGATCAGCTCCCGGTCCACGACGACATTCGAAGCGAAGTTCTTGTCGGTGACAGAGACGTCGCCACCGGCCGACCGCAGCGCCTTTTCCATGTCGAAGTAGAGTTCGCCCTTCAGCACTTGCTCCTCGGCGATCTTTTCCTCGCTCGCCGAAAAGACTGTCATGCGGTAACCCGCGTAGATCCAGTCTCGCGCCAGGTCGGCCGCCCCGGCGTCATCGCCTTCCTCCAGCGCCTTGCGGAAGGCCGGAGCATCGTCGAGCGCGGAGACAACGACCACCGGTCCGTGGCAGAGGAGCGCGGTCGGCTTGGCCGTCGCGTGGAAGTGACGGAGGATCGTGCCCGCATCGCGGTCCTGCATCAGATCGACAATGGGCGCGTGACCTCCCGGCACGAACACGCCAACGAAGCCGTCCAGACCCTCGTCGACGACCGATTTCAGCGTGCGGACGTCGTTCATGGCCGGGTGGCTGGCGAAGAAGTCCTTGGCGCGCTGGTATGCCGCCTCATCACCGCCGAAGTGGTCCTTCGTGTCGGAGCCGGCGTCGATGTGCGGCTTGGTCCCGTTGGGCGTAGCGAGAACAATATCATAGCCGGCGTCGAGCAGTGCCAGCGCGGGGACTGCCGTCTCGTTGAGATACTGACCGACCGTTGCGGTACTGCCGCTACGCAGACCGAGCCGTGTCGCATTCGATCCAAGAACGAGAACCTGACCCTTGCTCATCTCAACCTCCATGTTCGCGGCGCCCGTCGCCGATGGATGGGAAATGGGCCTCGTTGATATATTCTAGAAGTTTATATTTCTAATGTCAGATATACGTCTGACAGGATGACTGCATGCGCTACGATCTGAACCTGCTGCCGATCTTCGTCGCGTTGATGGAGGAGCGCAGCGTCACGCGGGCTGCCGAGCGCATGGGCATGACGCAGCCCGCCCTGTCTAATGCCCTATCGCGTCTACGACTGATGCTTCAGGACCAACTGTTCGTCCGCGAGCGCTACGGCATCCAGCCGACCCCGATCGCGCTTGAACTCTCACCGCTGATCGCCGAGGCACTTGCGCAGCTCGACAATGCGGTCCTCGGTCAGCAGGCCTTCGACCCCGTAAAGGCCGAACGGCTCTTCACGATCGCGCCGAACGGCTATGTCGAGTTCGTCCTCGTCCCCGCTATCGTGGCGCGCCTGGAGAAGGTCGCCCCCGGCATAAAGCTTCGTCTGACGCCCTACGGGAACGATCTTGTGGAAACAGGCGTCGTGTCGGGCACGACGGCGCTCGTGCTGGGCCGCATCGTCGATCCGCCCGATAACCTGGTCGTCCAGCACCTGATGGACGAAGGGCTCGCCTGCGCCGTCCGTACCGACCATCCGGGCGTCGGCGATGTCATGACGCGCGAGCAGTTCGAGACGATGAAGCATGTCAACATCGTGCCGCCCGGACGGATGCGCGCCGGTTTGTTTCAGGCGCTGGCGCAGCAACAGCTGAAGCGCGACGTCGCGATCTCCGTGACCAACTTCTTCGCGGCAGCCGAGATGGTAGCGGTGACCGACTATTGCGCCACCCTGCCCACGCTCATCTGCCGACAGTTGATGCACGACCCCCGGCTGAAGGTCCTGCCCGCCCCGGTCGACCTCGGCAGCTTTCCCGTCGAGATGGCCTGGCACGTCCGTTACCGCCACGATCCCGCCCACCGCTGGCTACGGGCGCTGATCGGCGAAGTCATCACCGACTTCAAGGACAAGACGGCAGCAACAGCCATGACGTCGCCAACGTGATGGACTTCATTCGGCCGGGCGACGCCGGTTGAATTTCACAAACATTCCTTAGGGTCAGGACGCGTTGATCACAGCCAGAAGATGACGGTGGCGGCGTGGGCGATGGCGGAGAAGAAGACCGTAGGGCAGCGATCGTAGCGGGTGGCGACGCGGCGCCAGTCTTTGAGGCGGCCGAACATGATCTCGATGCGGCTGCGGCGCCGATAGCGGCGCTTATCGTATCGGACGGGCTCGTTGCGCGACCTGCGGCTTGGGATGCAAGGCTCGATGCCCTTGGCCTGAAGAGCGTCCCTGAACCAGTCGGCATCGTAGCCGCGGTCGCCGAGCAGCCACTGCGCTTTTGGCAGGTCGTCCAGCAGCGCGGCCGCACCGGTGTAGTCGCTGACCTGACCGGCGGTCATGAAGAAGCTCAAGGGCGACCGTTCGCGTCGGCGACGGCATGGAGCTTGGTGTTCATGCCGCCTTTCGTGCGTCCGATCAGGCGGTCGAGATCCCCCTTTTTACCCGTAGGCTCGATGCCGTGCGGTGCGCCTTCAGGTAGGTCGCGTCGATCATCACCGTTTTGGGTTTGGCGCCCACCGCAGCCGGACCTTCTATGATGCGCGTGAACACGCGTGCCTCACCCCAGCGCTTCCAGCGGTTGTGCGGGCCGTACACGCCAGGAGCGTCGCGCCAGCGCAGCCCGTTGCGGTTGACGAATACGATGCCGCTCAGCACCCGCCGGTCATCCACTCGAGATTTGCCGTGGCTCTTCAGAAAGAACGGCCGCAGCCGCTCCATCTGCTCATCCGTTAGCCAAAACAGGTCGCTCATGTCCTTCGTGCTTGTCGATCCGCAAAGCCAACACCAACGCCAGGCAGCAGTGCAGGCCATCATGCCATCTCTCGGAATTCGGCAGCGCTCTGACTGCCGTTTCGCTAGCGTTTGGTGCCGAAGGGTGGGGCAGAGGGAGAGAGCTGTACCACCCCCGGTAGGGACCGTGGGGCTGACGGGGCGGGGATAGACGACGTCCGGCATGGATTCCGACAGATCGTGCCGGCAGTGAGGAATGCTCCCTTCTTATTCACCTGCCCCCTAAGTCGGCCGTCCAGCGTCTCCAACCCGCGAACCTTCGGGCTGAGTTGCCGCGTGCCACGGCTACCCGCACCACCCCTCGTTTCGGGGTTTCCCTGCGCGCTGGCGCGCTTCGGTGGAGACGCTGTCCTGGCCGCCTTTTTTGGGGATCAGTCGAAGGGATCATGCCTCGGCCGACAGAAAAGGAAACCTCGACATGCAGAACATCGTCATCCTCGCCGGCAACGTCGGCGCCACCCCTGAAGCCCGCACCACGCAGGGCGGCGCCAAGATCACCCATTTCAGCTTCGCGACTTCGCGGCCCAAGCGCGACAGCGACGGCAAGGTCATCAAGGATCGCGACGGCTACCGCGTCGAAGACACCGAATGGCACCGGATCACCTGCTTCAACGGCGTCGGCAAGACCGTTGAAGAATATGTCGACAAGGGCATGAAGGTGATGGTCCGCGGCCGCATCCACTACACCAGCTGGACCGATCAGGACGACATCAAGCGCTATGGCACCGAGATCATCGCCGACGAGGTGACCTTCCTCACCCGGGCCAAGCCGGCGGATCGTTCGGGCAACGACATGCCGGATGACGAAGAGATCCCCTTCTGAAGCCGGATCGGCCCGGTGGCAGATGCCACCGGGCCTTTTTATGTGAGGACCAGCACATCGACAGGTCCGGCCCGGCGCCCTATCCGACTTCCGTCGGCCTCGGGCTTAGGTGAGAGGGAATTCTCGCCATCTAGCCGAGGCTTCAACGCGCCAGACAGCGGACATCCAGCCTATGACGTGGTCTGGGACATTTCTGGCATTCCCAGTCGGCATGTCGAACGTCTGCGCCTGTGAGCAACCAACGTCAGCTTGTCCCAATCGAACGGCTTTGGTTGCGTCTGATAGTATCTCGTTAAGGCTTTACGCGTCCAAGAACGTATTCAAACGGCCGCTCGAAAAGTGCGGCTTTACGCAGTGGCATCGAAACGTCAAATCAATGACCCAGCGGTTCGCGGTCGGCACGCAATCTCACATCGCTCTTGACGCATGCCGGAACATCGACATCGTCCGCCACAATACTGGGTGAGCCAAAGGTCAGAAAGAACCTGAGATCTTTCACATACAGCTGGCTGGCAGCGCGCATCAGGATTTTGAAACTTTCCCAATCAGTCGTCAGAGGACCGCAGCGCTAGCCATATCCCAATCACCTTCGGTAACTCTCTTCAATGTGTCCCGAAGCTGGGCAGGTGAACATGGCTTGCCGCAGACAACCGCGCTGGGGAACCGCTCGACGAGCATCGATGCGTCGGCGTGTCCTGAATGAAAGATGAATGGAATGCCTGCCGCGGCTAGTGCCTCTGCCACGGGATAGACCTCGCCATCTGCCAGTCGCACATCGAGGATGGCACAATCCGGCAGCACGCTACCTAGGGCAGACATGGCAGACGCGACGGAGATATATGGCCCGTCGACCGAGAAGCCCGCATTCTCAATGGTGTCCTGCAGGTCGAGCGCCACGAACAGTTCGTCTTCAACCAACAATACCGTCCCGGCCATTCGCATCATCCATCCAGCAGTCTTGCCGAAGGCAAACAGAGCTCGATCGTGAAAGTTCCGTCTTTCATCCCGCGCGTGAGCTCGGCACCAAGCTGCTTCGCGGAAGTCTTCACCAGGACCGTTCCGAACCCCGTTCCCTCTGAAAGGGAGGCTTCGTGAGAAAAGGTCTCTGCCCATCGCAGTCGCAAGATATCATTTTCTAGCGCCCAACCGATCCGAAGGACGCCGCCATCTGGGCTCAAGGCTCCATATTTCACCGCATTCGTGGCCCATTCGTGCAGCATCAGCGCAAGAGGCGAGAGGCAGGACCGCACAATGCGAACATGCGGTCCATCGACAGCTATGTCAGCGTGGGCGCGATAGGGTGCCAGAGTCGCTTCGATCAGATCGGCCAGATCGATGGCCTGCACTTCGCCCGTTGGCGAGGCGAGTGAATGGGCATTGCCCAACGCGGCGATCCGTTCCCGCATGTCTGCCGCAAAGGCGCGCACGTCCTGATGGGAGCGCGAGCCAGCCGAGATCATGCCGGCGACGATGGCGAATAGGTTCTTCACCCGATGGTTCATCTCGCGCAGCATGAGCTCGCGCGTCTCGGCAAGCGCATATTCCGGCGTCACGTCGATCGAGACCCCTACCAGTCGAGGCGATCCTTCGCCGACGACCAATCGACCGAAACTCTTTATGCGACGCGTCTCCTCTCTCAGAACGACCCGGTAGCTCGCTTCGAAATCGCCACCATCCGCAATGACCTTTGCGAGCGCGGCCTCGAAGCCGGGTCGATCATCGGGATGCATGCGGCCGAGCCGCGTTTCGACATCGGTGGAAGCTGTCTCGAGCGAAATTCCGAGGATTTCGCGGCCATGGGCGTCAACGACGGCTTCCCGCGTCTCGACGTCATATTCCCATACGGCTATGCCGCCTGCCCGTATCGCCATGTCCAGCCGCTCGCGCTGCGCCGCTAGATCCCGCTCCATCGAAAGAGCTTCCGTGATGTCCGTCAGCACCAAGGTAGCGCCGTCCGTAGCGCCGTTCTGCAGGCGATAGGGAAGAGTCCGCAGCGACAGACAGCGCTCACCATCCCGTGTGGTGACACGCCGCTGGATCGCCGCATGTCCCGCTGCGACAGCGCGGGCATCATCCATATAGTCCGCTTCCACAAGACGCGTCGAAACGTCCTCCAGCGGCCGCCCGCGGTCGCCGGGCTGCAAGGGAAAGAGCGATGTCGCCGCCTCGGTGAAGCTGCGGATGCGCAGGTCGGAATCCAGCACGACCACTGCCAGTTCGGTGGACTCGAAGAAATTGCGCAGGTCGGAATTGGCGACGGTCAGCTGATCGACCTTGGACTTGAGTTCGTCGTTGACGGTGGACAACTCCTCGTTCGTGGATTGGAGCTCCTCGTTCATCGACATCATTTCTTCGTTGGAGCTTTTCAGCTCCTCGTTCGCCGTTTCCAGTTCCTCTACGGTCGAGCGCAGTCGATGGCGTGTGACCCGAAGCTCGTCCTCCAGCGCGTCGAGATGGTCATCGCCTGCGTCCATCTCAGCCATATCATCCTCCAGCACAGGCCGGAAGGGAGCGGTGTCGCGGAAGACAAAGAGCAACATGCCGTCGGGCAGGGGATCGCACACGACGTCGATCTGCTGGTTGCCATATTCCGTCTCGACCTGAACGTCTCGCACGACGACCCGCTTGCGGGTGTCGCGTCCCTCTCGCAGCAGTGGGCCAAGCACGGTGCGCAGGCCCGCCCTGGCGAGGCTGATCGCGCTCGATCCGCCGGTGCGTGTGACCGGGAAGTCGAAGTATCGTCCCAACCGTCCATAGGCGGCGATAATTCCGCCATCCTGGTCCAGGACCAGACTGGCAGGAGCATAGCGGTCCACGATCCGGCGCACCGCAGCGCCTTCGTCCGACAGGGTGCGGCCGCTCCCCCTCTCGGTCCGGCCGTCCGGGCGAGTGCCGCGTGGATAGGCGCTGCCAGGCAGGTCTATGGAATAGCTGGGCGGGCCTGGCGCGCGCTTGAAAAGACGCCCGTACTGGTCGAGGGTCGGGAAGAGATGCTCGAACCGGCCGACGCTCTCCGACGGGCCGAGAAAGAGATAGCCGCCCGGTCGGATCGCATAATGCAGAAGCGGCATCACCGACTGCTGCAGCCGGTCGTCGAAGTAGATCAGGAGGTTGCGGCAGGACACCAGATCGATCCGCGAGAACGGCGGATCCTTGACGATGCTGTGGTTGGAGAAGCGGATCATGTCCCGGATCTGAGACGCGATCGTGAACCGCTCCGCATGCGGAATCGCATAATGTTCGCGTAGGGCGATCGGCAGGTCGCCGAGAGCCGAGGCGGGATAGACGCCCTCCCGCGCGATCTGGAGCATGCTCTCGTCGATATCCGTGGCGAAGATCTGCACCGTGGCTGGAGTCACACCCAGCTTGCGCGCCGCCTCGGCGAACAGGATGGCGATGCTATATGCTTCCTCGCCGGACGAGCAGCCGGGCACCCAGATGCGTATCTCCTCGCCATCGCTCTCCCGCATCAGCGGCTCCACCACTTGCGTGCGCAGTCGCTCGAACAGCTCGGCATCACGGAAGAATCGGGTCACGTTGATGAGGAGGTCACGGAACAGCGCCTCGCACTCCTCCGCGTCGGACTTGATACGCGCGAGATAGGTGCTTCCCGAGCCGATGCCGAGCACATGCATGCGCCGCTCGACCCTGCGGATCAGAGTCGTGCGCTTGTAGCCGGAGAAGTCATGACCAACGGCGGCGCGTAAGGTCTTGCACATCTCGTCGACATGGTCGGCGACGAGTGCCGCCTCCCGCTCTGCCGCATCGATGGCACGATGGTTGAAGAAGGCGATGAGGCAGTCGACCATGTCGCCCGGCGATTTCACATAGTCGACGAGTCCCGTGCCTACCGCCGACAGCGGCATGCCGTCATATCGCGCGCTTTCAGGCTGCTGGACCAGGCAAACGCCACCATTCTCCTTGATTGCGCGCAGACCCGTGGTCCCGTCAGCGCCGGTGCCCGACAGGATGACGCACGCCGCATCCCCCTGCTGGTCGGTGGCGAGCGAGATGAAAAAGTCGTCGATGGGACGGCGCAGGCCGCGTGGCTGGGCGAACTCGGTCAGTTCCAGCACGCCGTCGCGGATGGCGAGGCCGTGACCCGGCGGGATGATGTAGACTTTGTCGGCAGCGATCTTCTCGCCCCCTTCGGATTGCAGCACTTCCAGGGTTGTGTGCCGGTCGAGCAGCTGCGCCATCATGCTCTCGTGGGTCGGGTCGAGATGCTGGACTATGACGAAGGCCATCCCGGTCGGCCCCCGGGCTGTCGACAGCATCTCCCGCAGCGCCTCCAGCCCACCGGCCGAGGCACCGATGCCGACGACTGGCAAGCGCGGTGACGGAACGTTCTCGCTGCTCAAAGGAATGAGCCGCGGTCTAGCTCGTTCAGGGTCAGTTTGGCCTGGGCGATGGTGGCGGCCGAATTCGCGATGGTCATCAGCGATCCCTCGACCACGAGGCCGCTCTCAGCCAGCACCGGGCTGATGTGGTTCAACGCCCGGCCCAGGTCGGCATCATATTCCTCTAGCAAGTCCGCCTGTGTGCGGCTGACGTCGAACTGCGATGCGAAGATGTAGCGCACCTCGCCTGACTGCGTCCGCAGCTTCGACATGTAGAGGAGGTTGACGAACGGACGCCCGTCCTTGCGAAAGTTGACGATGGGGGTGCGGACATTGGCGATCCGGTCCTCCGCCAGAAACGAATGGATCTTCTCGCGCGCATCTTCATTCCGGCTCTCACCCTGGAGGAAGCGGCAGTTGCGGCCGACGATCTCGCTGGTTGCGTAGCCCGTCAGATCGCGGAAGCGCCTGTTTGTCAGCAGCAGGGCGTGGTCACCTGACGCCTTTCCGAGGGATAGGGCAACCGGCGAACTGTCGAAGTAGTCCCGCAGCTCCTCTGGAAAATCGTCGTGGTGCATGGATACTCCGATGGCGTCAGATTGCTGGGGATCGTCCAGCATGCTTCAGTGCCCCCAATGCTCGCCCTACCGATTGAGGCTAGGCAAGGCAAGGCGCAGTGCCCTGATCGAGATTGGCCCCGTGAAGTCGCCGAGTGGCTTAGCTGGCCGCTGATTTCTCCAATCGGCTCTGATATCCCTTATTCGCGCGATTCCTCGCCGTCTCGAGTTTGTACATACTAGCTGTGTCTCTTGAGGTCGCAGCGCTCGGCATCGAGGGCACGTCGCCTTGCGTCAATGTCCGCCAGCCTGCCCTTAAGATCGGCTTCGGCCTGATCGATCGCCTGCTCGGAAGCATCGAGCTTGGCGCGGTTGGGCCGGGGAATCTTCCTCTTCAGCTTTCGCGCCTCTTCTGATCGTTTTGCGACCGCTATCTGGCGGGCGCTTCGGCTCAGCAGCCTCGAAATGATCGCCCTCGCTGCCCCGGCTTACCTTGATAAAAACTGCGGGCTTTGCGAGCGGGTGCCTCCATCAGCTTGGGATCGGTGACCTTTTCGGCGATCCAGCGGGCGAACAGGTCAGCATCGGATCTCCATACCTCCAGCGCCGCCTTCTGGCTGCCACCGAAGGTAAATGCCGCGTCGACGAAGCCGCGGTTCCGTTGGAATGCTGAAGCAGCAGCTTTCGCCGAGAGCCGACCCCGCGTGAGCGGTAGTTATCCTCGAAACCCGGCTCTTAACCTGACGGTCGGCGACCGGCCATTATCGAAAATCTCGCGGCTTGATCTTGATGCCCTCGGTTGGCTGGCCCAGGATGATCCCCGATCCGAGCCGTAGATCGGGAATATAGATGTCGCGGGCGTCTCGCCCGAGCGGCCGCTGCTGGCGATCGCGCGGGTCGGGCGCCGTCGGGTTCCTAGCGATGTCCGCACGGCTCACCCGGTAGATATCGGCGACGTCGGCGCGGCGTCCGACGCTCGCCAGCATGCCCGACAGGTCATCGAGCCGCTGCGCGATGACATGGATCACCTCGCCTTCGCGCTGAACCTGGCCGCGCACCCCCATCATCGACGCGCCCAGGACAGTGCGACGGTTCTTCTCGAAGACATTGGTCCATACGACGAGGTTGGCGAGATCGGTCTCATCCTCGAGGGTGATGAACATCACGCCCTTGGCGCTGCCGGGCTTCTGGCGGACCAACACCAGCCCGGCCAGTTCGATCCAGCGGCCGTCGCGCGTGGTGCGCAACTGCTCGCAAGTGATCATCCGCCGCGCCTTGAGCTCCTCGCGCAGGAACGCGACCGGGTGCGCGCGCAGTGAAAGACCCGAGGCGCGATAATCCTCCACCACCTCCGCACCTTCACCCATTTCGGCCAGGATGACGGTGGGCTCGATCGCTTCCTCGCGCAGCTTGCCCGCCCGTTCGTCCGCCGCTGCGAACAGCGGCAGCGCCGCGTTCCCGAGACCCTTCACCGCCCAGAGGCCCGATCGCCGGTCGGCGCCGAGCGATCCGAACCCGTCAGCGTCGCCGATCCGGTCCAGCGCGCCGCGCCCGACGCCGGCACGCTGCTGGATCTCCTCGATGCTGGTGAAGGGCCTGTCGCCCCGCGCGGTGACAATCGCTGCTGCATCCGCATTGGCCAGATCGCGCGCCATGCGCAGGCCGAGCCGCACCGCTTTGTAGCGACCGCGGCCCTCCTCAAGCGTGCAATCCCAGCGACTGGCGTTGACGTCGATCGGGCGGATTTCGACGCCATGCTCGCGCGCGTCGCGCACGATCTGCGCCGGGGCGTAAAAGCCCATGGGCTGCGCGTTGAGGAGGCTTGCGCAAAAGGCGTCGGGATGATGGCATTTCATCCAGGACGAGGCATAGGCGATCAGCGCGAAGCTGGCGGCATGGCTTTCGGGAAAGCCATAGGAGCCGAAGCCTTCAATTTGCTTAAAAGTTTTCTCGGCGAACTCCTGATCATAGCCCCGGCTGACCATGCCGCTGATGAGCTTGTCGCGGAAATGGCTGACGCCGCCTGTCAATTTGAACGTCGCCATCGCACGGCGCAGCAGGTCCGCCTCGCTGGCCGTAAAGCCCGCGCATTCGATCGCCACGCGCATGGCCTGTTCCTGAAAGAGCGGCACGCCGAGCGTCTTTTCCAGCACGCGGCGCAATTCCTCGGTCGGATAGGTCACCTCCTCCTCGCCGTTGCGACGGCGGCGATAGGGATGGACCATGTCGCCCTGGATCGGGCCGGGCCGCACGATCGCGACCTGGATGACGAGATCGTAGAAGGTTTTGGGCGCCATCAGCGGGATCGAGGCCATCTGCGCGCGGGACTCGATCTGGAAGACGCCCAATGTGTCGGCCCTGCGGATCATCGCATAGGTCGCGGGATCCTCGGCCGGGATGGTCGCGAGGTCGTGCCGCAGCCCCTTGTCGTTCTCGAGAAACTCGAACGCGCGGCGCATGCAGCTCAACATGCCGAGCGCAAGCACATCGACCTTCATGAAGCCGAGAAGATCGATATCGTCTTTATCCCATTCTATCACCTGGCGATCGTCCATCGCCGCCGGTTCGATCGGCACCAGTTCGTCGAGCCGGTCACGGGTCAGCACGAAGCCACCGGGATGCTGGGACAGATGACGCGGGGTGTCGATCAGTTGGCGGGCGAGGTCGAGCGTCAGCGCGAGGCGCGTGTCGCTCAAATCGAGGTTGAGCTCCTGCGCGTGCTTCTCCTCCACCCCCTCGCGGCTATAGCCCCAGATCGCTCCGGCCAGACCCGCCGTCACATCCTCCGACAGGCCGAGCGCCTTGCCGACTTCGCGCACCGCGCCGCGCGCCCGGAAGCGGGTCACGACGGCGGTGAGCGCCGATCGCGTTCGGCCATAGGTCTCGTAGATCCACTGGATCACCTCCTCGCGCCGCTCATGTTCGAAATCGACGTCGATATCGGGCGGCTCGCGCCGCTCGGCCGACACGAAGCGTTCGAACAGCAATTCCGAGCGCACCGGATCGATCGAGGTGATGCCGAGGACATAACAGACCGCGCTGTTCGCCGCCGACCCGCGCCCCTGGCACAGGATCTCGCGCCGCCGGGCCTCGGCCACGATCGCATGGACGGTCAGGAAATAGGGGGCGTAATCGAGTTGCCCGATGAGCTGGAGCTCATGTTCGAGCTGCCGGCGCACCTTGTCGTCGACGCCTTGCGGATAGCGCATCGGCGCCTTCTCCCAGGTCAGCCGTTCCAGTTCTTCCTGCGGGGTGCGGCCGGGCACCTGGATCTCGTCGGGATATTGATATTTGAGCTCGTCGAGACTGAATGCGCAGCGCCTAGCGAATTCCACGCTGCGCGCAACCGGGCTGCTATCCTTGAGATAGCGCCGGAACAGCCGCGTCATCTCCGCGCCGGTCTTGAGATAACGGTCGGCGAACCGCTCGCGCGTGCGGCCCAGCGTGTCGATCGTGCATTTCTCGCGGATGCAGGTGACGACATCCTGCAGCTGGCGGCGTTCGGGCACATGATAGAGGACGTCGTTGGTCGCGATCGTCGGCACGCCTGCGGCGGCGGCGATCCGCGACAGGTCGCGCAGCCGGATTGCGTCCTTTGGCCGCCGCCGGACCGACAGCGCCATATAGGTGCGCTCGCCAAACAGCCGCTTCGTGCGCGCCAGCGCGGCCTGCGTCGTGGCATCGGCCCTGTCGGGGACGAGCATCGCCAGCAGTCCCTCGTTCCAGTCGGCCACATCCGACCAGTCGAGATGGCAGGCCCCCTTGCCCGCGCGCGTCTTGCCGATGCTGAGCAGTCGGCACAGGCGTCCATAGGCCGCCTTGTCGGTGGGATAGACGAGGAGGGCGGTGCCATCGGTGAGATCGAGCCGGCAGCCGACGATCGCGCGGACGCCGGTCTGCCGCTCCGCGTCCCATGCGCGCACGATCCCGGCGACCGAATGGCGGTCGACGACGCCAAGCGCGGGCATCTCCATCGCCGCTGCCGTCGCGAACAGATCCTCGGGGCTCGATGCCCCGCGCAGGAAACTGAAATGCGTCGTCACCTGCAGTTCGACATAGCCCGGTTTGCCCGCGCTCATGCGAAGGCGCCGTGGATGAACCAGCGCATCGGGCCGGTCGCGGCGCTCTCGCCGTCGCCGGCGCGGAACAGCCAATAGCGGCTGCCACTCACCGTCTCGACCTGATAATAATCGCGCACGCTGAGCGGCTGTCGCCCCTCGATGCCGCCATCGCGCCACCATTCGCCATGCAGCCGCTCCGGACCGTCGCCCTGCGTCACCCGGTATCGCTTGCCGCGCCAGATGAACATGCGCGGTGCATCGTCGGGCAACAGCGCGATCACCTCGATCGGTTCTGGTTTGGCCAGCATACGCGCCGGGCGGGGCAGATCATCGTCCCATCCCATGCCGCGCGCCTCACCCAACGCCGGCGCGCCGGTCGCGGAGCGTTCGGGCATGCCGCTCGGGCAAGGCGCCATCCGGTGCAGGTTTCTGGAGCCGAAGCGGTTGGCGAGCGTATCGACCAGCGCAGCCAGATCGGGCCCGCGCCGGCCCAGCTGTTCGAGGCTTTCGCCCTGTCGCGGCGCGGCCGCCTCCATCAGCGAGACCAGCAGCGTCATCGCCTCGATGCCAAGACCCGGTTCAACCGTTTCGATCTTCGCGCAGAGCAATTTGGCGAGATGCCCCGCATCCCGGCTCGGCGTCGCCGTCCCGATGCGGATGACCTGACAATGGCCATCGACACGGTGGAAATAGCAATCGAGACGCCTGCCTCCGCGTCCTGCGCGGACAAGCTGTTCGACAATGTCGGCGACGAGATCGCCGATCACCTGGGCGAAAGCCTCGGGCGTCGCGATCGGCTCCATGAAACCGCGCCGCGCACGCGGCATCTGTTCCGGAAAGATCGGCTCTATGGGTTCGGCGACCTGTCCGATGGCCTGGTCGAGACGGCGATGCAGGCTGCGGCCAAACCGCTTGGCGAGCGGCGCGCGGGGTGCGCCGAGCAGTTGTTCGACCCGCTCGAAGCCAAGCTTGCGCAGCCCCTCGACGATTTCGGCTTCGAGCCGCAGCGCCGGGATCGGGAGCAGCTCCATCGCCCTGCGATGCTGCCCCGGTTCGATGACGACGGGCCTGCCGTCGCGGACATGCCGTGCGACCGCGTGCGCGCAGCCCGCCGTGTCGGCGACCGCGATATGCACCGCGACGCCGAAGGCCGCGATGCGGCGATGCAGATCCTTGAGCAGGGCGGTTTCGCTGCCGAAGAGCGAGGCGCAGCCGGTGATGTCGATCCACAGCCCGTCCGGGGCGTCGGGCGCCACGATCGGCGAATAGCGCTGCCCGGCCCACAGGGCGAGGCGCCGCAGGCCGTCCATGTCAGCGTCGGGCAGCGCGTCGATGACCTCCAGTTCGGGCGCAAGCATCCGCGCCTTGGTGACGGTCATGCCGGGCATAACGCCGAGCGCGCGTGCGGCAGCATCCACCGCCGCGACGATCCGGCGGCCATGGTCAGGAATTGCGGTGACGAGCGGTCCGTCGGGCGTGGTGCTGCAACGCCCTTCAGGCGGCGATTTGGCTGTCGCCCGCCGCAGCCGGTCGGTCGACCAGTGCGGCAGGTAGACCGATACGACCCGTCGCATCGCAGCCCTCCACAATCCATGCGTGCGGATTACCGCCGCGTACGCGCTCCAGCGCCAGCTGCCATCGCGGACGGCCAAGGCTCGGGATGCCGAGATCCTCGCTCGGGCTCGCGGTCACCCGCCAGCGCGTGATCGCCGCCGTGCCCTCGGCCGCTTGCGCGACTTTCGACGCGCGCCGGAAGATGAAAGCCGGCACGCCCGACGCTTCGGCTGCGAGCTGCAGCCGCTTGGAGGCGGTGGTGCTGTATTTGCCGATCTCGCCCACGACGCCGCCGATCCCGGCATGGCGCAGGCATTCCTCCATCGCGAGCAGCACATTAGTGTCGCTGCCCGCCTCGACATAGATCACCCGGTCAGGATGCAGTCCCGCGAGGTGGAGCGCGGGGGCAAACAGGTCGCGCCATCGCAGGCACCACAGCACCGGCCCCTCCATCCGCGCGAGAATGCCGGCCAGGAACACCGTCGCGCTTGCATCGTCGGCAAGGTCTGGGCTGCCCGCGACCTCATGGAGCGCGCCGCCGGCAATACCGCCGCCCGGCAGGCGCGCGTCGATCGCCTCGATCCCGAACGGCGTGGTTGCGTGGCATACGCCTTTGCCCTCGATCTGCGCAATATGCGCTCGCAGCTGATCAAGGACGGTGGCTTCACGCATGGCATTCAAAAGACTCGGGGTTTGATATGTTCTCTTTTTGTTCATACTGCTGCGATCGAGAGTCAAGCACCGGGTCCGTTCCGACTTGTTGACAGGAGGGCCCAAGTTGCGGGGGAGCGGGCATTTCATCTTTGAGAAAAAATTTTGCGGCCGGGCGGCGCGCGCCTGCGCGCAGGCTATGACGGCATCATTATGACCGCCTCTTTCGACCTTGACCGATTCGTCGCCGCACAGGCGCAGATCTATAACACGGCCCTTGGCGAGATCCGCCGCGGCGCCAAGCGCAGTCACTGGATGTGGTTCATCTTTCCGCAGATCGCCGGTCTCGGGTCGAGCGAGATGGCGCGGCGCTACGCGATCGCATCACTCGACGAGGCGCGCGCCTATCTTGCGCACCCGGTGCTGGGTGCCCGGCTGCGCGATTGCGTGGCGGCGCTGCAGGACCTCACCGGCACCAGTGCCGAGGCGGTGTTCGGTGGCATCGATGCGCTGAAGCTGCGCTCGTCCCTCACCCTGTTCGTCGAAGCCGGGGGCGGGGGGCTGTTCACGGCCGCGCTCGATCGCTGGTTTGGCGGCGAGGCCGATGCAGCGACGCTGGCGCGCCTGGCCCCGCGCTGAGGCGAGGAACCGCTTGGGCGTCCATCGGTTCTAAAAGACGAGGCCGCTTGTTTCCCCCCGCTCATGCGGCCCCTGATACGGACCCGCCGGTTCCCCCGTTCCGGCGGGTCCATTTCTCCCTCTTTTTTGGACTTGAACGGCGGCATCGAGACGCCTATCGCGCGCGGCACCAGTCGGGCTTTGGCTGGCGACGCAGCCAGGGGCGCGCCGCACCGATGCTGATCAGCCTCGCGGCGAGATCGCGGCCGTCGAGGGTGAGGCGCGCAACAGTGCGATTATAGCTGCGCCCAGTCCGCTC
This sequence comes from Sphingomonas sp. S-NIH.Pt3_0716, assembly GCF_003950715.1. Taxonomy (NCBI): domain Bacteria; kingdom Pseudomonadati; phylum Pseudomonadota; class Alphaproteobacteria; order Sphingomonadales; family Sphingomonadaceae; genus Sphingomonas; species Sphingomonas sp. S-NIH.Pt3_0716. The sequence goes on from NZ_QLJK01000031.1 coordinate 59,316, forward strand.
GAAGCGGACGGTCTTGCCGTCGAGTAGGGCTTTCGCCTGCCGGGTCGCCGCTTTCCCGCGCGCGAGTTCGGCGGGGCATTTGGCTTGGCCGGCGCGGCTTTCGGGCGCATCGATATCGGCGATCCGGATCCGCTCGCCGCTCATCAGGCGAAAAGTGTCGCCATCGTTCACATAGCGGATCTTGCCGGTGGCTGCGGGGAGCGCTGACGCGCTCGACAGGCAGCAAACGAACAACAGGGCGGCGCGTGCATGTCGATAGGAAAGGGTCATTGGCCCCGCTCTAGCCGCTTGGGCATCATCGACAAACGGGCAACCGGCGTGCCGTGTCTCCTGGGCAGCGGGGTCGGTGGCGTGACGTCTCATGCCGGCCGACGGGATCACCCCGCTCTTTGAGGCGCAATCCTTGGTCGCTCCCGCGGACCTATCCGATCAACCCGTAAAGGGTCCGTACGCTCACGCTACGGCCTTTTGCCGTGCCGCCAAAAGGTGATCGCGGCCACGGGAGCGACGCTTCGGGCGGCTGTGCCGGATCGGGCTCTAGGCTGACGCCCCGAGCCCCGTACCGGGTCTCGGCCCTGCCGGGTAACGATCCCTTGCTGGACGGGCGATCCGGTGATCTGCCCCCCGTTGAGTGGCCCAGAGACTATGATAGTCTGGACCACGAAAGGGACGATGAATGCCGAGCAAGAAGCACAAGCCGGAAGAAATTATCGGCAAGCTGCGTGAAGTTGAGATTGTT
>NZ_QLJK01000032.1:0-58890 GCF_003950715.1 Sphingomonas sp. S-NIH.Pt3_0716
CCCCCCCTGTCTTTCGAAATCGGACAGCCTGCGGTTCGATGCGCCTGTTATGGGCGCGAACGGTTCGTCTGCCGCTATTCTCAAACGACATGGGGCTGACACTCAATCGGCGGAACGCAGCCATTCTCCTTGCGGCCAGTGCCGGGCATCCAGAGCAGCATAGCGAGTTGGCCGCGACCTGGACCGGAAAATCGGTGACTGAATGGCCGTAAAGGGGCGTTAAAAGATGACCGGAATTCCCCCACGCCTTCCCGCAGCGGAAAATAACATCGCTGTCCTTTCGAGATATCCGCATGCGATCAAGAACTTGTGACGCGACAGGATCTGCAAAATACATAATTTTTCGGGTCATTAACTTCGACTAAAGGCGCGCATGCCAGAGGGGTGTGGTTAAGGGATCCAGCCTCATGTTCGATATCTATTTCTGCATCCGAGACGATCACGATCTTCGCCTCGTCGCGGCTGCAGGGCTAATTTGCGCCATATCCGCGATAGCGATTGTCCTGTTTCTGCGGCGCGCCCGGGATACGAAAAATATCGATCATATACGCTGGGCAATCGCGTCGGGAGGCGTTGGCGGCTTCGGGGTATGGTCGACGCACTTCACCGCCATGATGGGATATGACCCGGGCATAATACTCGGCTATGCGCTCGTTCCCACAATATTGTCGCTTCTGACGGTCGTGAGCGCGCTCACCCTGGCACATATGATTGCCTTGCGATCCTCTGCCCTCAACGCCCGCATTCTGGCGGGCCTAGTGGTTGGACTGGGTATCGCCTCGATGCATTATCTGGGCATCTACGCCATCAGGATCGATGCCGATTTCCGGTGGTCGCAACCGATGGTGATCGCATCCATCCTGCTCATAACCGCTCCAGCACCGCTTGCCTTTCATTTCGCCCTCGACCGGCGTGGATACGCGACCGGGGTGCTCGCGGCCTTGTCCATACTCAGCGGCATATTGTCGCTCCATTTTGCCGGCATGGCTGCGCTATCCCTGCGCCCCAACCGTCTTGAGGAAACCGGAGGGCTTCTTCTTTCCACTCCGCAAATGGGCTTGGCCGTCGCCATTGTTGCATTGGGCGTCCTGACCGTCAGCATCATGGCGGCACTGTCGAGCGCACGACTGCATGCTGCCGTCGGGGCTAGCGAGCGCGAGTTCAAGGTTCTTGTCCAAGGCATCAGCGATTGCGCAATCTATATGCTGGACCGGGACGGTCGCGTCGCTTCATGGAATGCCGGCGCACAGCGCCTGAAGGGCTATAGCAGCACCGAAGCCATGGGGTTGGAACTGTCCTCCTTCTACTCCGAAGAGGATCGATCGGCGGGCCTGCCGAGACGCGGCATAGAAACAGCGCGGCAAGATGGTAAATTCAATGCGGAAGGCTGGCGCTATCGCAAAGACGGCAGCCGATTTTGGGCTCATGTGACGATCGAGTCCGTCTTTGACGAAACAGGACTCTTCCGTGGCTTCGCCAAGATCACGCGCGATATGACCCGAATGAGGGAAGATCAATTGCGGTTGGAGGAGACGCGATCAAAACTCGACGTCGCCCTGTCCAACATGCATCAAGGCCTCTGCCTCTTCGACCAAAATGGGCACCTGACATTGGCAAATGACAGGGTGAGCACGCTGTTCGACGTCTCTCACGAGCAATGCCCGCCTGGAACCGCTTTCGAGGAACTTGTTCGGATTGCGGTAGCAAAGCGCACCGGAGGCGCGGTCGCAGTAGAGGCACTGGAAGAAACTCTGGCCCGACACCGGGCCTGTATCGAAAATCCGGATGGCGGCGTTCTGATTGCTGATTTTGCGGATGGCTCGACCTTCTCCATTGCCCATCATGCGCTGCCAGATGGTGGCTGGGTGTCCACCTTCGACGATATCACGGATCGTCGTCGGGCGGAGCAACGCATCGAACATATGGCACTGCATGACGAACTGACGGGTCTGCCGAACAGATCGAGCTATAATGACAGTCTCGATCTCGCGCTTAGCCAGGCAAGTCGAAATGGTGGAAAGGTCGCCGTGATCGGCATCGACCTTGATCGCTTCAAGGAAGTGAACGATGTGCATGGCCATTCAACGGGCGATGCAGTCCTGCAGGAACTGGCTCGACGCATGCTAGGCCAATTGGGTCGAGGCGAGGTCGTCGCCCGCTTCGGCGGCGATGAGTTTGCCGCGTTCAAATCGTTTGAAAATGACGATGCCCTGGACAATTTCATCTCCCGCCTGGAACGCTGCCTGGTCGAGAAGATCGAAATGGATGGCCTCTCCATCCATCCTGGCGCGAGCCTTGGCATCGCCATTTTCCCAACGGACGGCTCCCGCCGAGAGCCGTTGGTGAACAATGCCGATCTCGCCATGTATCGGGCAAAAGCGACTATTGGTCGTCAGGTCTGCTTCTACGAACAGGGCATGGACGAGGCCGCGCGCGCCCGCCGCACGCTCGCCAATGATCTGCGCGAGGCTGTCGCACGCGACGAGTTCAGTTTGGCATATCAGGTCCAGAAATTGGTCTCCACCGAGGCCGTGGTCGGATATGAGGCGCTGTTGCGCTGGCAGCATCCACGCGATGGCTGGATCTCTCCGGCGGAATTCATCCCGATTGCCGAGGAAAGCGGGGAAATTCTGGCCATTGGCGAATGGGTTCTGCGTCAGGCGTGCCGTGATGCCGCCAACTGGCCTGAACCCTGGCGTGTGGCGGTCAACCTGTCGCCGATACAACTCATGCATGTCGATCTCATCCAGATTGTCACATCGGCACTTCTGGAGAGCGGGTTGCCGGCGCATCGATTGGAACTGGAGATAACCGAAACCGCCCTTGTCAGTGACAAGGCCCGTGCCCTGCATATTCTGCGTCAAATCAAGGCGATTGGCGTTTCCATCGCGATGGACGATTTCGGCACCGGCTATTCGTCGCTCGATACGCTCAACTCCTTCCCTTTCGACAAGATCAAGATCGACCGTTCCTTCCTGCTGGATTCGGAAACCAGCCATCAGGCTCGGGCGATCATTCGTGCGGTCCTTGCGCTGGGACATAGCCTTGAAGTGCCAGTTTTGGCCGAAGGACTGGAAACCGAGGATCAGCTTCGGCTCCTTCGCACCGAAGGATGCGATGAAGCGCAAGGCTATCTATGGGGAAGGCCTACCATGAGCCCTAGCCTGGAACCCGAGCGCGCGCCCCTGAAAATCGAGGCTGCCTGACACCATCCACGACGCGCTGTCACGCCGCCTAATGAGCACAACCCGATTGCCGCGCCGTTTTCCCACAAGGAACCGATAGGATCGGATCTTGTCCGACCTTTCACGCAACCAGTGCAATAGCCGACGGTCGACTGATCGTAGGCGCAAACGAGCGTGGATCGGCAGCATCTGGTCGTTCCTGACAGGTTTCCAAGACAGGAACGATCGAGCGGCGGAAAATTCAAGATGAAATATACGCGCCACAATATTGCAATAACAACGGCCTAACCGCGCCCCGTCGGCCTTGGAGCCTTGGGGAGAACCACCACATGTCACGTTCATCGCGCATGCTTTGCGCGCCGCTTCCGCTCGCCATTTTTGCGCTGGTCCTGTCGTCGCCGGTCCAGGCGCAGAGCGTCGCACTGGCCGCCGATCAGGCTGCCCCTGCCGATGGGCAGGACGATGGCGCAATCGTCGTCACCGGCACCTATGCCCGCAGCCTGGCGGCCGCGACCGAGACCAAGCGCAAGGCCGCCTATGGCGTCGATTCCATCGCATCCACCGACATCGGCAAGTTCCCGACCCAGAATGTCGCCGAAGCGTTGCAGCTTATCACCGGTGTCGCGATTACCCGTCCGCGCGGCGAAGGCCTTTATGTCAGCGTCCGTGGCCTTGGCCCGCAATTCCAGAGCACGCTGGTCAACGGCCGCACCGTCGCGATCAACGACCTCATCGAAAATGGCGGTGCAGCAGGGCGCCAGTTCCGTTTCGAGATGCTGCCGGCCGAATTCGTGTCGCAGATCGACGTCGTGAAGACGCCGACCGCCGACATGACCGAGGGGGCGCTGGGCGGCAATATCGACGTCAAGACCTTCCACCCGCTGGACGTGGGCAACAAGACCACGGTCAATCTGCGCGGCACCTACACCAGCATGACCGACAAGGTGCGACCGAACGCCACCGTGCTGACCAGCTTCAAGACCAGGGACGATCAGTTCGGCTTCCTGGTTGGCGCCCAATATTGGGCCAAGTCGGTGCGCAACGACCGTTTCTACAATACCGGCTGGAACCTGAACAAATTCGTGCAGCCTGCCAATCCGGTTGCGGGCGCCGAATATCTGCCTGCCGGTTATTACACGCCGACCCGCACCCGTCCCACGATCGAAACCGAAGACCGCAAGCGTCTTTCAGGCCTGATCTCGGCCCAGTGGCGCCCTTCGGACGAACTGGAAACGACGCTGGACGTGTCGCTGACGCGGCTGGACGTCGAATATGACGAGTTCGGCCTCGACATCTATCCCGACGATCCGGGCACCTATCTTGTGCCGGGGTCGGTGACGCTGGACGGCAATACGGTCACCAAGGCGACGATCAACAATGTCCGCTTCATGGCCTCGCGCGAATATAGTCTCAACCGCCACGACCTGATCAATGTCGGCCTGAAGCAGGTGTGGAATCCGGGCGACTGGCATGTTTCGGCCAATGCCAACTGGTCCTATGCCCATAGCTTCCACCCCAGCTATGCCGAAGGCACGGTGCGCAGCCGCATGCAGATCATCGCGCCGCTGACCTATGACGCGTCGGGCGGGTACAAGGTCGCGCCGACGCTCAGCACGCCGGTCGACGTCAGCAATCCGGCCAATTACATCTATTATCCGTTCAACATCGCCCCCAAGAACAGCAAGGACTGGGACACTTATGCCCGCCTTGACGTGGGCCGCGACCTCAACGGCTTCATCACCAAGATCCAGGCCGGTGGCGAATATCATTGGCGCAAGCGCGACTATTGGCGCCGCGACTTCACCGTGAACATCACCGGCAACCCGCCAATCTCGCAGGTCGTGCCGGGCGGCTATGAAGCACTGCCCTTCGATGATGCCTTCTCGAACATTCCGGGCAATTTCCCGCGCAACTGGGCAACGCCCATCACCAGCGCCTTCTATGACACGCTGTTCACCGATGCGATCGCCAACGCGCCGCTGACGGCGGGCGACATGCGCGCTTCCTATGTCGTCACGGAAAAGATCCTTGGTGGCTATGTCCGCGCGGATTATGGTTTCGATCTCGGCAGCGTGGGCATCACCGGCAATGTCGGCCTGCGCTATGTCCACACCGACCAGGTGGCGAGCGGCACGCTGACACTGGGCACCACGCCGACCCCGGCGAGCTTCCCCAAGACGTTCAACAACTGGCTGCCCAGCTTCAACCTGCGCGCCGAACTGACGCCCAGCCTGATCGGCCGTCTGGCGGCCAGCCGGGTGCTGACCCGCCCGAACATGACCCAGACCGCGCCGCAGATCAGCGTGTCGACCGATGCCCCGACCGCGAGTGGCGGCAACCCGGACCTCAAGCCGTTCCTGGCAACGCAGTTCGACGGTTCGCTGGAATGGTATTTCCGTCCCAATGCGTCGCTGACCGGCGCGCTCTTCTACAAGAAGATGGATGATTATATCACCGCGCAGAACGTCAACACCGAAATTCCGGGGCGTGGCACGGTGCTGTTGAGCACCCAGGTCAATGGCGGCACGGCCAAGGTCTATGGCATCGAAGCGGCCTATAACCAGGTGTTCGATTTCCTGCCGGCCCCGTTCGATGGCCTGGGGTTCCAGGCGTCCTACACCCATACCGAAGTAGAATCGAACTATACCGCCGGTGCGCGTCCGATCGTCGATCAGTTGATCGGCCTGTCGAAGGACAGCTACAATCTTGTCGGCTTCTACGACAAGGGGCCGATTTCGGCGCGCCTGTCCTATGTATGGCGCGGCGAATATCTGTCCGGCAATGGCAGCACGACCCAGACCGAATCCTATGTGGCGCCGTTCGGATCGCTCGACGGCAACCTGTCCATCCGGGTGCTGCCCAAGACGCTGGTCAGCCTGGAGGCGATCAACCTCGCCGGGGCCAGGGCCTATTCCTACAATGGCATCAAGGAGCGGTTCAACGAGATCCAATATTATGGCCGCACCTTCCTGTTCGGCATCCGGACCGAATTCTGATGCGCGGGATCGGACCAGCCATCGCCCCTGCCATCGCTCTTGCCACCGCCGCGCTGACCCTGGTCGGCGCGGCGGCCCCACGCGCCATGAACGATATCCAGGTGGTGGGATCGCATAACAGCTTCAAGGCGCGCATACCCGCGGCGGTCATGGCCAGGATCAGGGCGATCGAGCCGCGACTCGCCGATGGGCTGGACTATTATCATCTGCCGCTCACCCAGCAACTGGATGCCGGCGTTCGCCAGCTTGAACTCGACATCTTCGCCGACCCGCAGGGCGGTCGCTATGCCGATCCCAAGGGCGAGCAATGGGCGCGGGAGGCCGGCGAACAGACCGGGTTCGACCGCCAGGCGATGCTGAAGCCCGGTTTCAAGACGTTCCACATTCCCGATGTCGACTATCTCAGCACCTGCCCGGCGCTCGTCCAATGCCTGGCCGAGGTCGATCGCTGGTCACGCGCGCACCCCGATCACCTGCCGATCATGATCACCATCAATGCGGCCGACACGCCGTCGAACCGACCGGGGATCAGCAATCCGATCGGACTGGACGACAAGGGGCTGCTGGATGCGCTCGATGCCGAAATCCGATCCGTCCTGCCGGGCAAGCGGCTCATCACGCCCGATGAGGTGCGCGGCAAGGCCAGGACGCTGCGCGATGCCGTGCGCACCCATGGATGGCCCAGCCTGGATGCCGCGCGAGGCCGCATCTACATCATGCTCGACGTGCGCGATGCGGTCTCCAACGTCTATCGCGATGGCCATGCTTCGCTGGCGGGGCGGGCGATGTTCGGCTGGTATCCCGACGATCAGCCCGAATCCGCGATCCAGATCGTGCAGGATCCGCTGGTCGATGGTGCCAAGATCAGCGCATGGGTGAAGCAGGGCGTCATCGTGCGCACGCGGACCGATGCCAATACGGTGGAGGCACGCGCCGGCGATCATCGCAAGGCACAGGCGGCCATGGCCAGCGGCGCCTAGGCGGTCAGCACGGACTATTATCCCGGCGCGCCCGATCCGTTGCACAGAGGCTTTTCGGTGACGCTGCCGGAAGGCGCAATGGCGCGGTGCAATCCGGTCCGCATTGCGGCGGGATGCGCGGCCCTACCTTGCGTTTGCGCTGACTGATTTATCACCTTCGGTGTCGCGCATAGACTCATGATGCCCGGCGTCCTGGACAAATTTGAGCCAGTATCTGGCGGTGGCGCAGTTGCTTGCGGTGGCCGCGCATGCGCTCGATGCGGCTGCGTTGCTTGTAGAGCACCCCGTTCATGCTCGACTTTCACTGGCAAACAGCGCGTCGGATTTGAGGATTTCTTCGAGATGAGCCGTTTGGCTTCCTCTTTATCCTTAGCCCACAGGAACAGCATGATTTCATGCTTACCGAGGGTGGCGCGCTTTTTATCGGGCACGATCCGCCGAAAATAAGAAACTGCGCCGCCATTAGCGAAATAGGACTGGATACTTCGATAACTGTTACAGATGTAACAGACGTCCGCAAAAAGTCCTTATCTTTCAACGAATTCCAAGCCTTTCAACAGCTTGGAGACAATGGTGGGCCCGGCAGGACTCGAACCCGCAACCTAGCCGTTATGAGCGGCCAGCTCTAACCATTGAGCTACAGGCCCCACCTTGAACGCGGCGATAAGGAGCATCAGGCGGCTTGGCAAGCCTTCGCACGCGCGGGAATGGCATCCAGCAACTGATCCAGGCTGACCGCCGCCACGCCGCGCCGCGCCAGATGGCTCAGCACCCTATCCCACCAGCCGTAAAAGGCGGTGCGATCGGCCTCGTCACGGACATAGGGCGTGTGGCCCGGCTCCAGCGTGGGCGAATGGAAACTGAAATTGAGGACGCGCACGCCTTCGTCGATCAGCGCGTCGATCGCAGCCGTCGCTTCGGTCGCGGTGATGCCTTCGGGCGTCAGCGGCACGCGCGAGAGCATCCGCGCCCGCGCCAGCGCACCGGCCAGCGGCCCCATCGCCTGGGTCGCGCGATAAAGCCCTTCGCCCCCGCCACGCAAAAGACCAGTGATCGCCGTCGACAAGGGCAATTCGACGAGGCTGCGGGTCGGCCCCGCCCAATAGGGATTTTGCGGCAGGCCATGGAAATCGGGGCCATGTTGATGGCTGTAATCGAACCGACTGCGCACCGAGGTATCGAGGCGAAAGCCCGCCGCCTCCAGCAGCCGCGCACTGTTGGGGCCGACGCCATAGCGCCCCGCCCGATAGGCGATCGGCCGCTTACCGAAACGATCCTCGATCCGCCGGCACAGCGCCTCCAGCTTGGCTGCCTCCACCGCCTCGGGCAGCGAACCGACATAGGAATTGGCGGCGTTCACATCCTCGACATGGGGCGGATTGACCCAGGGGTGGAGATGCGCGCCGACATCGGCCTCGCCCGCAGCCACCCACGCCCCCATCATCCCGGCGGCCGCATCGCTGTCCACCACCGGATAGTCGGTCACATAGACGGGCTTGACCCCGGCCGCAGCGAAATAGGCTTGGCCGCGCGCCATGCCGGCCAGCGCCGTCACGCCATGGCCTTCCCGGCGGAACGGCGCGTTCCAGTCGAATTCCTCCTCGGTATCGACGAACAGCATGAAACGGGTGCCGAACGCGGCCGGAAGCGCAATCATATCCTCGGGCAGCGGCGCCCGAAGCAGATTGCCGTCATGATGATGAGCTGATTGCATCGCCCTTCCCTATCCCGCAATGGTTGCGATAGGGTTTCGTTCCGGTCAAGCCCGCGCCCGACCAGCCCGAAAATCAGCCATTGCCAACGACATCCTCTTCCATCCCGTCGATCGGGATGCGCAGCAGGAAACGGTCCGGGCCGACATCCAGGCTGCCGCCGCAACCAGCCGCCAGGCTGCGGATCAGACGCAGCGAGAAGCCCAGCCCCAGCAACGGCCCGTCCGCCCAGTCGCCCTCGGGCGTGTAGCCCGGATCGAGCAGATGCGCCTCGTCCATGCCGCTCAGCGTCGACGGACGGTCGATCGCCAGCACGACCTTGCCCGACGCGCCATCGGGCTGGAACCAGCAGGCGCCCGTCACCGCCTCGCCCTCGGGCGCGACCGAAATCAGCGTGCGCAGCAGATGCTGCACCATGCGCTCGCCCTGCACCGGATCGATGCTGATCTGTGGCAGATCCTGCGACACGGCGATGTCGATCGGCGTCACCGCCCGGCCATCCTGGTCGCGGAAACGGGCCGCGACCTGCATCACCAGCAATGCCGGATCGATCGTCTGCGGCGCACCGATACCGTCGCCGCGCGACACCTTCGCCGCCAGATCCAGATCGTCGAACGCCGCCAGCAGATGGCGCGCATCGACCGCGATATTGCCGGCCATCTCGCGATATTCGACGCCGGCCGGGCCGAACAATTCCTGTTCGATAATCTCGGCAAAGCCCAGGATCGCGTTCAGCGGCGTGCGCAGTTCATGCACCAGCTGGCGCAGTGAATCCGCCGACAGGCCGGCAATCGTCACCGGTCCCGACGGCGTCGTCGCCACTTCGTGCAGATAGGGGCGCCGTGCCTGGCCGCGATAGCCCTGGAACCGACCGGACCGCGGATCGAAGAAGGGGGTTGCCGACAGGCGCCATTCGCCTGCCATCATCCCACCGATGATGGTGAAACGGCCATTCTGGAAACCGCTGCGGCGCTGGAAGGCGCCGGCGACATGACCATCGGGGCCGCTCGCCCCTTCCAGCGCGATTTCGCCGAGCGACAAGCCGACCAGCGCGGCACGCGGCCCCTGGTCCACCCAGACCAGCACGCCGGTCGAATCCGTCTCGAACGCGAAGAAATGCGGCTGTTCGGCGCGCAGCGCGGGCTGCGACACCGGCGCGACGATGATGTCCTGCGGCGGCGCCTCTTCGGGCGGACGCCGGGTGCTGGTGAAGCGCGCAATGCGGTCGACCAGGTTGCGGATCTGGTCGGGGCCGGGTTCGGCCACCGGCTGCGGCGCAACTTCCGGCTCGACGACGGGCTCAGGCGCGAGCGCCATGTCCGCGGTCAGCAGCATGTCGGTCTCACGGACGCTCGTGCCGCTGGTCAGCACCAGGTCGGTCGGGCCGAACGCTTCGAGCCCCTGCCGCGTTTCGGGGCCGATGTCGCGACGGCCGCGCAGCACGCCGCGCGCCGTGGGGCTGAGGTGCGGCAGCAGTGCGGCCCACAGCGGATCGGACAGACGTGCGCGTGCCATCGCCGCGCCGGCGATCGCCGGACGGTCACCGGCAAAGAAGCGGATCAGGCTGGCCGAACGCAGCCGGCCGCCCAGTTCGACAACGGTCGCGATTCGCTGCATTTCAGACAGTTGCGGCCGCAACTGGGCCAATCGGCCGAGCAGAGCCTCGCGATCGGGTGCGTCCATGGGGGGACGATCATAACGATCATGCTGCGCCAGCAGGTCGACGCATTGCCGCCACAGCGTCACCGCGCCCACGCCGCTGCGATCGTCGGCAGCCAGCACGGTTTGCATGATGTCGTTGAAGCGCAACCAAAGTCCCCATATTCAAGCGGTAACAGGCGGCATGCCCGCATCGCTGTTCGTTACATCCTAACCGATAAGCAGTCCTTACCCAAAGCGAAAGCGTGATTTCGACGCACAATATGAGCGTCGCATAGTGGGACAATTGCATTGCGCTGAAATATTATTATGATGCGCCCGCAGTAACAGGTAAGGAAATAATCAATCTGATGGCGGGGCCCAATATCGACGACATCGACCTGCAGATCCTGGGCGAATTGCAGGACAATGGCAGGATGACCAATGTGGATCTGGCGCGGAAGGTCGGGCTGACGGCACCGCCGTGCCTGCGCCGCGTCCGCGCGCTGGAGGAAGCCGGCGCCATCACCGCCTATCACGCCGTGGTCGATCCGGCGATGCTGGGCTACACCATCACCGTGTTCGCGATGGTCAGCCTCAAGAGCCAGGCCGAGGCCGATCTCAAGGCGTTCCAGGACCATGTCGACGCCCTGCCCGAAGTGCGCGAATGCCATATGCTGAACGGCGAGATCGACTTCATCCTGAAGGTGGTCGCGCGCGACCTGCAGAGCTTCCAGCAATTCCTGACGTCGAAGCTGACACCGGCACCCAATGTGGTGAGCGTCAAGACGTCGCTGACGATCCGCACGTCGAAGAATCTGCCCGGCGTCCCGCTGCCGGTCTGATCCGGCCAGTTCGCGACAGCCGGCACGCAGGCGCAACGAAAAAGGGCCGGCCCCACGGGGGACCGGCCCTTTTTCCTGTCATGTCGCGCCGCGATCAGCTGGCCGTCTGCGCCGTGCCCTGCTGCGCCGACTTGCGATGCTGCAGATCGACCCAGACCGACCAGAAGCCGGCGACATTGCTCCAGTTGCCGCTGGTCACCTGGGCCAGCGCGGTCTTGCCACCGGCCAGATCGCCCGAACGGGCCAGCGCGATGCCCAGGCGCGCATTAGCATGGCCCTGATCGACTCCGCCCTTGCTCAGCGCCAGCCGATACTGTTCCACCGCCTGCGGATATTGACCGAGCGAGAAATAGCCGTCGGCCGCATTCAGCGCCGCCTTGCCATCGCTCGCCGCCGCCGCCTTCTTCGCCAGCGCGGGCATGGCGGCGATATCCTTGGTCGCCTTGGGCGTCACCGCCTTCAGCAACTGCGCCGTGGTCGCCTGGTTGGTGGTCAGCTTGCCGGCCGAACGGCCCGCCTCGATGATCGCCTTGGCTTCGGCAAAATTGCCGGTCTTCTCGGCCAGCTGGGCATAGGTCTGGTAATCGCGCTCGCTCGCCATGGCGCCATTGGCGGCCTGCAGGCGATAAAGGTCCAGCTGGACCTGCGGGTCGCTTTCCTGACCGGCCAGATAGTTGGTCAGCGCCGAACGCCATTCGGGGGTCGACGGATAGACTTCCAGCCGCTCGCGATATAGGCTGCTCACCTCATCCCAGTCATTGGCCTGATAGGCCATGGAGATGGCGCGGTCATACCAGGCGGCCGGGATCGGCTGACCCGATGTCTTCTGCTGCGCCAGCGCCTCCTGCACATAGGTGCGGGCTTCCTTGGACTTGTTCTTGCGCATCGCAATGTCGGCGCGCAGCATGGTGGCGTCGATGCCCGAATAGCCCAGCGTCTTGGCATAATCGAGCTGCGCCACCGCATCGGTATAGTTCGCGACCATGTAGGACAGATAGCCGGCGATGAAGCGCAGGCGCGGCGCGTCCGCCTTGGGCACCGAACTGGTCTTGAACATGTCGGTCAGCGCGATCCGCTGAGCCTGGATGTCCCGGCGCAGCACCGCCACCTCGAAACGCAGGCCCGCCGCGGCATAGGCCTCCATGTCGGTGGTCGGATTGAGCGCAGCGATGCGCAGATTGGCGGTCGATGCGTCACGCGCCTTGATCGCGGTTTCTGCGGCCTGCACATCGGCGCGGAAGGCGTCCGACATCTCGATCGGCGGCCCTGCCACCACGATCTTCTTCTTGGCCGCAGCCGGCGTCGCCAGCATGGCGCCGGCCAGCACGACCGGCAGTCCGATAGTCAGAAAAACAGGATTCCGCTTGGCCATGACAGGCCTCCCCCACTGCAATATCCCGGCCCCCGGCCGGTCATTCAAAAAAAATGAAGGCGCACAGACCGCCGAACCAGCGGCGATCTGCGCGCCTTATACTAGATTCAGGCCTTGGTGCCCAGATAGGTCAGCCACAGATCAGCGATCTGCTTACGCGCACCGCCCTGGACTGCCTCGAACGCCGACTTGGCGCCGGCATTGTCGCCACCCATGGTCTTGGCAATGCCCAGGCGGGTGTTGATCTCGTCGGCGTCGACGCCACCCTTCTGCTTGGCCAGTTCGAACATCGCCGCCGCCTTGGCATAGTCGCCATAGCCCAGATAGGCGTCGCCGGTCGCAGCCGCGACCTTGCCATTGGCAGCCTTGCCGGCATCCGCTTCGGCGGCGCCCAGCGACGACTTGTCGCCCGGAATGCGACCCACGGCGGCCTGATAGATGTCGCCCGCCTGGCTGGCGTTCAGCACGCCCTTGGCGCGACCGGCGTCAATCGTCGACTTGACCTCGCCATAAATGCCCGTCTTCGACGCCATTTCGGCCAGTTCGGTAAAGTCCGCAGCGACCACCAGACCCTTGGCCGCCGACATCAGGCGCAGCACGTCCAGATTTTCGCGGTTGGTGATGTTCGGGTTCGCCTGCTGGAACAGGCGGATCAGCGTGCGCAGATTTTCACCGCTCGGATTGGCGGCATAGGCCCACTTGGCCCAGTCGGTGACTTCCGGCAGGCGCGCTGCAGCCGCACGGCTGACGCCGATCTGATACCATTGCGCCGGCACGGGTTGGCCCGACGCCTTGGTCGCGTCAGCCGCCGCCTTCAGCGCAGCGAGGCCCTGCTGGTTGAAGCCACGCGCCGGCTCGGCCGAGGCATTGCCGGTGCCGGCCTTGCCGAAATAGGCCTGGGCGATGGTCGGGTTGACCTGCTCGGCCTTGTAGCCAGCAGCCAGCGCCGCCTGGCCACGCGAAATCGCGACGTCGTAATTCTTCTGAGCGAGAGCCGCATCGGCCGCCACCATGTTGAACTGGCCGGTCTGCTCGGGCGGGGTCAGGCCGCTGTCGAGCATCTGGTTGAGACCTTCCATCTTCAGCGCGTCATCCTTGCTCTGGATGCCGGTGTTCAGCTTGATCGCGCCGATCTGGTACTTGTCGTCGTTCGACGCCGCCTTGCCATCGGCCTCGGTCAGCGCCGTCTTGGCACCGGCGAAATCCTGGGCATCGGACGCCTTCTGGGCCGCTTGGAGCGACTTGAGCACTTCGGGCGACACGTTCAGCTTGCGGCCGGCCGGCTTTTCTTCCTTCTTCGCGGCGGAGGCGGGAGCCGAAACGGCGCCGCCGGTCAGCGCCAGAGCCAGCGCGAGCGACAGCGGGGTAACAAAACGCATGATCCTCATCTCCTTTTCGCGCCTGACAGGGGGACCACAGGCGACATCCGGGTTGAACGCCGATTAGGGGTCGGCGCGTGAACGGGCTTTGAACAAGCCTATATCCGCGCATTTTGCAACTGTCATGCTGCCGCTTCGTTCCGCTTTTCTTCGCGCCCGCCAATCACCGCCTTGGCTGCACATGCGGGCGCGCGGGCGCGCGCGAGGGGTGACAGATTTGTTTCGCTCGGCTAGTGCAGTGGCAACGCATCACACCCATCCAAAAAGAGAATCGCCTTGACCGACGAGACCGTCCTCGCCGACCCTTCGGACATCAGCCCCATCAGCATCGTTGATGAGATGAAGTCGAGCTATCTCGACTATGCCATGTCTGTGATCGTCTCCCGCGCCCTGCCGGACGTGCGCGACGGCCTGAAGCCGGTGCATCGCCGCATTCTCTTCTCGGCCCAGGAATCGGGCTTCGTCTACAACCGCCCCTATCGCAAGTCGGCCCGTCTGGTCGGTGAAGTCATGGGTAAATATCACCCCCATGGCGACAGCTCGATCTACGACGCCTTGGCCCGCATGACCCAGGACTGGTCGATGCGCGTGCCGCTGATCGATGGTCAGGGGAACTTCGGTTCGATGGACCCCGATCCGCCAGCCGCCATGCGGTACACCGAAGCGCGCCTGGCCAAGGTCGCGACCGCGCTGCTGGAAGATCTCGACAAGGACACCGTCGACTTCACCCCCAACTATGACGCGTCGGAAAGCGAGCCGCAGGTGCTGCCCGCCCGCTTCCCCAACCTGCTGGTCAACGGCGCCGGCGGCATCGCCGTCGGCATGGCGACCAACATCCCGCCGCATAACCTCGGCGAAGTGCTGCGCGCCTGCCTTGCCTATATCGAAAACCCGGCAATCTCGACCGACGAACTGATCCAGATCGTCCCCGGCCCCGACTTCCCGACCGCGCCGCTGATCCTGGGCCAGTCCGGCGCCCGCAATGCCTATCATACCGGTCGCGGCTCGATCCTGATGCGCGCCCGGCACGAGGTGGAGGAAGGCCGTGGCGACCGTCGCTCGATCGTCCTTACCTCCATCCCCTATCAGGTCGGCAAGAGCGGCCTGGTCGAAAAGATCGCCGAAGCCGCCAAGGACAAGCGGATCGAGGGCATCAGCGACATTCGTGACGAATCGAGCCGCGAAGGCGTGCGCATCGTCATGGACCTGAAGCGCGACGCCACCCCGGACGTCGTCCTCAACCAGCTGTGGCGCAACACCCCGGCCCAGTCGAGCTTCCCCGCCAACATGCTGGCGATCCGTGGCGGCCGCCCGGAACTGCTGGGCCTGCGCGAGATCATCGAAGCCTTCGTCAAGTTCCGCGAAGAGGTCATCACCCGCCGCACCAAGTTCGAGCTGAACAAGGCGCGCGACCGCGCCCATATCTTGCTGGGCCTGGTCGTCGCGGTCACCAATCTCGACGAGGTGGTGAAGATCATCCGCGGTTCGGCCAGCCCGGCCGCCGCCCGCGAATCGCTGCTGGCGCGCGAATGGCCGATCGGCGAGATCGCGCCCTATCTCGCCCTGGTCGAGGCGATCGAGACCGAAGTCAGCGGTGAGAGCTACAAGCTCAGCGACGTGCAGGTCCGCGCCATCCTCGACCTACGCCTCCACCGCCTGACCGCGCTCGGCCGTGACGAAATCGGCAAGGAACTGGCCGAACTGGCCGAAGCCATCGCCGAATATCTCGCCATCCTGGGTGACCGGGTGAAGCTCTACGCCGTGATGCGCGAAGAGTTCGAGGCGATCGAGAGCGAATTTGCCACGCCGCGCGTGTCGGTCATCGCCCCTGCCGCCGACGGCATCGATGACGAGGATCTGATCGAGCGCGAGGAGATGGTCGTCACCGTCACCGTGCAGGGCTATATCAAGCGCACCCCGCTGGAGAGCTTCCGCGCCCAGGGCCGTGGCGGCAAGGGCCGTTCGGGCATGGCGACCAAGGATGAGGACGCCGTCACCGAATTGTTCGTCACCTCGACGCACACGCCGGTGCTGTTCTTCTCGACCGCGGGCAAGGTCTATCGCCTCAAGGTCTGGCGCCTGCCCGAGGGCGGCCCCGCCACCCGCGGCCGGCCGATGATCAACCTGCTGCCGCTGGCACCGGGCGAAACCATCCAGACCGTGCTGCCGCTCCCTGAGGATGAGGAAAGCTGGAAGGAACTGCACGTCATGTTCGCCACCGCGAACGGCACCGTGCGCCGCAACAGCATGGATGCCTTCGCCAATGTGCCCAGCAACGGCAAGCTCGCGATGCGCTTCGACGAAGGCAGCGACGATCGCCTGATCGGCGTTGCACTGCTGACCGAAGAGGACGATGTGCTGCTCGCCACCCGCCAGGGCCGCGCGATCCGCTTCGCCGCCACCGACGTGCGCGAATTCCAGAGCCGCACCTCGACCGGCGTGCGCGGCATGACGCTCAAGGACGGCGATGAGGTCATCTCGCTCTCGATCCTCAAGGGCTTCGACGCGACCACGGAGGAACGCGACGACTATCTGCGCGCCGCCCCCTGGAAGGAAAATGAAGCCACCCCGGCGATCAACAGCGCCGAACGCATGGCCGCCTTTGCCCAGGCGGAACAGTTCATCCTGACCGTCTGCGCCAATGGCTATGGCAAGATCAGCTCGGCCTATGATTATCGCCGCACCGGTCGCGGTGGCCAGGGCATCACCAATATCGACAATATCGCCCGCAACGGCCTGGTCGTCGGCAGCTTCCCGGTCGCGCATGAGGATCATCTGATGCTCGTGACCGATCAGGCCAAGCTGATCCGCATGGGCCTGTCGTCGATGCGCGTGATCGGCCGCAACTCGGCCGGCGTGCGCCTGTTCAACGTCGCCAAGGACGAGCATGTCGTGTCCACCGCCCGGATCGAGGACGGCGAAGATGACAATGCGGAGGCACCGGCCGAAGGCACCATCGAGGGCGCACCCGAAACCGCCCCGGAAGCCGGCAGCGAGGGCAGCGAGGCGTGAGCGAGCTGTTCGCCTACAAGATCCTGACCGCCGAGCAATATGACCAGTTCAAGGCCGACGGCGTGTTCAAGGGCGCGCCGATCGACCTGCAGGACGGCTATATCCACATGTCCACGCGCGATCAGGCGGCCGAAACGGCGGCCAAGCATTTCGCGGGACAGGATCGGCTGGTGATGCTGATGATCGACCTCGCCCCCTTTGGCGAGGCGATCAAATGGGAAGTGTCGCGCGGCGGCGCCCTCTTCCCCCATCTCTATGGCGACCTGCCGATCAGCGCCGTCGCCGGCAAGGTGATCCTGCGCCTCGACGACGCCGGCAATCATTTGTTCCCGGCTGGGTTCTGATCCATTCCCCTTCTTCCCGAGCCAGCCTCGGGGAGGAAGGGAACTACCCCCGCCCCATCTCCACCACCCGGCCACGCACGACGCGATAGGTCCAGCCGCCCCAACTGATGCGATTGGATGTGGCAGCCTGTAGCTGCACCGCCAGATGCGCCCAGCAGACGGCAAAGGGCGTCACCATGTCCCACCAGAGCGATCGGCGCGCCCGCGCCGCCTGCTCTGGCTCCAGCACGGCCGCCAATATCCGCCGCCGCGTCGCCGCCCGCCCCCAGGCAGTGCCATAGCCGATCGCGATGGCCGGCCAGCCGCCCCAGCCCAGCGCCCACAGCCAGAAACCCGATTGCAACGCGACCGCGCCGGTCGCCACCGCCCACATGCGCGGGCTGTTGGTGAGGATATGCCGATATTGACGCACGCCAAAATTCCAGAGCGCGCTCAAACTTCCGTCCAGCGGGCTCGCCACCAGCAGGTCGCGCACCGGCCGCATCCGCAGCTTCGCGCGCCATCCAGCCAGTCCGATCGCCATGTCGTCGGACAGGCGCCCGGCCAGCGCCGCATCGATATCGATCCGCTCGGCGGCGGCGCGCGTCATCGCCATTGCCCCGCCCCAGGGCATGGTGGAACTGGCCGCGCGCGGCAGCGTCGCCAGTTGCAGTTCGACCGCGCCGACCAGCGCCGGCATGCCCAGCCCGGCCGGCAGCAGCAGCCTATAGCCTGTCACGATATCCGCCTTGCCCCGCACCAGTGGGAAGAGCAGCCGCCCGGCCAGCCGCGCCGGCGGCTCGATATCCGCATCAATGAAGATCAGGTAACGATCCGCGTCGCGCAGCGCCTTGAGCGCCGCCCGCAGCTTGTGGACCTTCTGCCCCTCGTCGCGCGCCACGCCGGCGCGCACGATCTGCACCCAATCCGGCTCGGCGGCAGCCAGCGCCTCCGCCGCTGCACAGGCGCCGGAGGTCGCGAGCAGCAGTCGGAACGACGCGCTCTGCGCCTTCAACCGGGTGACAAGTTCGCTGCCACCTTCCCAGTCATCGCGCACCGACATGATCATGACCGCGCCGTCGGGCGCCTCCTCCTGCCGGTCCGCCGGCAGATGACGCCAATAATTGACCACGCCCATCAGGCTCAGCGCCTGGAGCAGCAGCCACAGCGCCAGCATCATCGTCACCACCAGCCCCCTTCGCGGCTCTTTACCGCCTCAACCGGTCCTGTATGACGGTCAGGACCATGCTCTCCAACCCCTTTCTCTTCACCCTGCTCCGCCACCTCCCTGCCAGCCTGGCATCCTGGCTTGGTGGCTGGTTGTCCGTTCGGCTTGCCCGCCCCCGCATGAAACTCCGCGATGCCCGTGCACGCGCCAATCTGGCGCTGTTGCGGCCCGATCTGCCGGAAGCCGATCGGGAGGCGATCCTGACGAGGCGCTGGTTCAACATTGGCCGCACGTTGGCCGAACTCGCCAATATCGACCGACTGGTAAGTCCCCGCCATGTCCGGGTGATCGATGCCGCGGGCTATCGGACGGTGCTCGACATGCCCGGCCCCATGATCTTCCTCACCACCCATATGGGCAATTGGGATCTGATGGCTGCCCACCTCAAGGACGCGACCGACCGGCCGCCGCTGGGGGTCTACGACCCGCCGGAGGATCCGCGCGTCGCCGCTCAGCTCAAGCGTGCGCGACAAAGCTATATGGGGGAAGCGATCACGGGTAGCGGCGGCGCCGCGCGTGAGATCATGCGCCATTTGGCCAAGAACCGGGCGATGCTCTATATTCTGGTCGACGAACGGCGCGAGCAGCAGGTCTGGTTTCCGCGCTTCGGCCGACCGCTGCCGCCGTCGGGCAATTTGTCGATTGCCCTGCGCCTGGCGCGCAAGACCGGCGCCCGTCTCACTCCCTTCTATCTAGCACGAACAGCGGGCGCCCACTTCGACCTTCACTGGCATGCCCCGCTCGACCCGGCAATTCTGGATGACGAGGCGATCATCGCGGCCGCGGACGCCTTTCTTGGTCAGGCCTGCATCACCCATGCCGACGAATGGCTGGCGCTGCATGACATGGACCTGACCTGCGATGGCCATATGCCTACTCCCACCAGGATGT
Organism: Sphingomonas sp. S-NIH.Pt3_0716; assembly: GCF_003950715.1. Taxonomy (NCBI): domain Bacteria; kingdom Pseudomonadati; phylum Pseudomonadota; class Alphaproteobacteria; order Sphingomonadales; family Sphingomonadaceae; genus Sphingomonas; species Sphingomonas sp. S-NIH.Pt3_0716. The sequence continues at coordinate 19,562 of NZ_QLJK01000032.1, forward strand.
GACTTCCCTTCCCTTACGGTCTAAAGGCCCGCCCATGTCCCGAATCGCGATCAAGATCTGCGGCCTGTCGACGCTGGAGACGGTGGGCGCCGCCGTGCAGGCCGGAGCGAGCCATGTCGGCTTCGTCCATTTCCCCAGGAGCCCGCGTCATGTCGAAGCCGACCAGATGCGCGCGCTCGCTGCGGCCGTCCCGGCCCATGTCGATCGCGTCGCCGTGGTCGTCGATGCCGATGACGAACAGCTTGCCCGCCTGACCGGCACCGGCGCACTCAGCGCCCTGCAACTCCATGGCAAGGAAAGCCCGGAGCGGGTTGCCGCTATCCGCCAGCGTTTCGGCCTGCCGGTGTGGAAGGCGATTTCGGTCAAGACCCGCGCCGACATCGACGCGGCCCAGGCCTATGCCGGCACGGTCGACCGGCTGCTGTTCGACGCGAAGACGCCCGATGGCGCGGCGCTGCCCGGCGGCATGGGCCTGCGCTTCGACTGGACCTTGCTGCGCGGCGTCGCCATGCCCGCGCCCTGGGGGCTTTCGGGTGGCCTTGGCATCGACAATGCGTGCGAGGCGATCCGCCTGACCGACACGCCGCTGATCGACGTTTCTTCGGGCGTCGAGGATGCACCGGGCATCAAGAGTGTGGACAAGATCATGGCCTTCTGCAAAGCGGTGTCGGCATGTTGACGCTGAACGCCCCTGCCATGCGCATCGAAGGACGATGGCGCTGATCGCTTCCTGACCACAAGCGAACGCCCATCATTTGTCCCCGGAAAGATATTCATGACCGACACCATTACCCTGCCCAACAGCCTTCGCAGCCAGCCTGACGATAATGGCCATTTCGGCGCCTTTGGCGGCCGCTATGTCGCCGAAACGCTGATGCCGCTGATCCTGGAGTTGGAAAAGGTCTATAAGGCCGCCAAGGCCGATCCCGAATTTCACGCCGAATATGCCGAGCTGCTGCGCTCCTATGTCGGCCGCCCCAACCCGCTTTATTATGCCGAGCGGCTGACCGAAGCGCTGCGCGCCAAGGCCGAACCCGGCAAGGGTGCCAAGATCTATTTGAAGCGCGAGGAACTCAACCACACCGGCGCGCACAAGATCAACAATTGCATCGGCCAGGCGCTGCTTGCCCGCCGCATGGGCAAGAAGAAGGTCATCGCCGAGACCGGCGCGGGCCAGCATGGCGTCGCAACCGCAACCGTCGCCGCCCTGTTCGGAATGGAATGCAAGATCTTCATGGGCGCCAAGGATGTCGAGCGGCAGAAGCCCAACGTCTTCCGCATGAAGCTGCTCGGCGCAGAGGTGATCCCGGTGCATTCCGGCTCCTCGACGCTCAAGGATTCGATGAACGACGCCCTGCGCTACTGGGTGTCGAACGTCCATGACACTTTCTACATCATCGGCACCGCCGCCGGCCCGCACCCCTATCCGGAGTTGGTGCGCGATTTCCAGTCGATCATCGGCAAGGAAATCCGCTCGCAGATCATCGAGGCCGAAGGCCGCCTGCCCGACATGCTGATCGCCCCGGTCGGCGGTGGCTCCAACGCCATCGGCATGTTCCACCCCTTCCTTGACGATCCCGAAGTCGCGATGATCGGTGTGGAAGCGGCCGGCGAAGGCCTCGACAAGAAGCATGCAGCCTCGCTGGCTGGCGGCGCATCGGGCATATTGCACGGCAACCGCACCTATCTGCTCCAGGACGAGGACGGCCAGATCACCGAAGCGCACAGCATTTCGGCGGGTCTGGACTATCCCGGCATCGGCCCGGAACATAGCTGGCTGCACGAGATTGGTCGGGTGAAATATCTGCCGATCAAGGATGACGAGGCGCTGGAAAGCTTCCAGACCCTCTCGCGCCTCGAAGGCATCATCCCCGCGCTCGAATCCGCCCATGCCGTGGCCGCCGCCGAACAGGTCGCGCCGACGCTGGACGCGGACAAGATCATCGTCGTCAATCTGTCGGGCCGGGGGGACAAGGATATCTTCACCGTCGCCGACGCGCTGGGAGTGGAGATGTGAGCATGACCGACCGTCTCGCCACCCGCTTCGCCGCCTGCAAGGCGCAGGGCCGCGCCGCGCTCATCACCTTCGTGACCGCCGGTGACCCGGACGTCGCCTCGACCCCCGCCATCCTCGATGCGCTGGTCGCGGGCGGCGCCGACATCATCGAACTGGGCATGCCCTTCACCGATCCGATGGCCGACGGCCCGGCGATCGAACTGGCCAACCTGCGCAGCCTCGGCTCGGGGACCAAGACCAAGGACGTCTTCGCCCTCGCCGCCGATTTCCGCGCGCGCCATCCGGAAACGCCGCTGATCCTGATGGGCTATGCCAATCCGATGCTGGCGCGCGGGTCCGCATGGTTCGCCGACCAGTGCCAGACCGCCGGTGTCGACGGCGTGATCTGTGTCGATATCCCGCCAGAGGAAGATGCCGAACTCGGCCCCGCCCTGCGCGCCGTCGGTGTCCATCTCGTCCGCCTTGCGACCCCGACCACGGATGCGGCCCGCCTGCCCGCCGTGCTGAACGGCGCCAGCGGCTTCCTCTACCATGTCGCCGTCGCCGGCATCACCGGCAAGCAGCAGGCGGCGCAGGCCAATATCGAAATGGCGGTCGATCGGCTGAAGGCCGCCACCGACCTGCCAATCGCGGTCGGCTTCGGCGTGCGCACGCCCGAACAGGCGGCCGCCATCGGCCGCGTTGCCGATGGCGTGGTGGTCGGTTCGGCGATCGTCGACATCGTCGGCTCGCACGGCGATGCCGCCGGCCCCTTCGTCCAGGAATTCGTCGCGTCGCTTAGCGGCGCCCTCACCACTTCTATCCGGGAGACCGCAGCATGAGCTGGATCAACCGCGTTCGTAACGCCCTGCCCTTCACCAAGAAGGAAACCACCGCCGAAACGCTCTGGCATCAGTGCCCGTCGTGCAAGGAAATGGTCTTCATCAAGGAATGGGAGGAAAATCTCTCGGTCTGCCCGCGCTGCGACCATCATGGCCGCATCGGTCCGTCGGAACGGTTCGAGCAGATCCTTGACGCCGGCTTCATCCTGCTGCCGACGCCCGGCGTGCCGGAAGATCCGCTCAAGTTCCGGGATAGCAAGCGCTATCCGGACCGGATCAAGGCCGCCCGCGCCTCCACCGGCGACCAGGACGCGCTCATCAACGCGCGCGGCGCGATCGACGATGTGCCGCTGGTCATGGGCGTGCAGAATTTCGCGTTCATGGGTGGCTCCATGGGCATGGGCGTGGGCGCGGCCTTCATCCAGGGCATCAATGACGCGATCGCGCATAAATGCCCCTATGTGATCTTCACCGCCGCCGGCGGCGCACGCATGCAGGAAGGCATCCTGTCGCTGATGCAGATGCCGCGCTCCACCGTGGCGATCCAGAAGCTGCATGCGGCGGGCCTGCCCTATATCGTCGTGCTGACCGATCCGACCACCGGCGGCGTCACCGCCAGCTATGCGATGCTGGGCGATATCCAGATTTCGGAGCCCAATGCCCTGATCGGCTTCGCCGGCCAGCGCGTCATCGAAAGCACCATCCGCGAAAAGCTGCCCGAAGGCTTCCAGCGCGCCGAATATCTGCTCGACCATGGCATGCTCGACATGGTGGTCCATCGCAGCGAACTGCGCGACACGCTGGCCCGCGTGATCGGCTATCTGACGCCGCGCGCCGCCGCCTGAGCCTCAAAAGCGCGATAGGGGGATCAGCGCGCCATGGCCGACCATGCCGTTTCGGACGACCCGCAGGTCCAGGCCCAGCTTGACCGGCTCTGGTCGCTGTCCCCCGGCGCCGACATATTGGGACTGGAGCGGATCACCCGGCTGCTGGAGCGGCTGGATGATCCCCACCTTCGCCTGCCGCCGGTCTTCCATGTCGCCGGCACCAACGGCAAGGGGTCGACCTGCGCCTTCCTGCGCGCCGCGCTGGAGGCGGACGGCAAGACCGTCCACGTCTTCACCTCGCCCCATCTGGTCCGTTTCAACGAGCGCATTCGCATCGCCGGCAAGCTGATCGACGATGCCATGCTGGCCGCCTATCTCGCTCGCGTGCTGGACGTGGCCGAAGGGATCGGCGCCAGCTTCTTCGAGGTGACGACCGCCGCCGCCTTCCTCGCCTTTGCCGAACATAATGCCGACGCCTGCATCATCGAGGTCGGCCTTGGCGGGCGGCTCGACGCCACCAACGTCATCGTCGACCCCGTAGTCTGCGGCATCGCCCAGCTCGGCATCGATCATCAGGCCTTCCTGGGTGACACGCTACCCGTGATCGCCGCGGAAAAGGCCGGCATCGCCAAGCCCGGCGCGCCGCTGGTGACGCAGCGCTATGAGGCAGCCCTTGCCCCTGTCATGCAGGACGCCGCCGATCGCGCCGGCACCCTATGGCTCGCCATGGGCATTGCCTGGGACGCGGCCGTCTATCGCGACCGGGTCCATTATCGCGACGAACAGGGCCATGTCGACGTGCCGATGCCGCGCCTGCCCGGCGCGCATCAGGTCCAGAATGTCGCGCTGGCCATCGCCATGCTCCGCCATCAGCAGGCCGTGCCGATCAGCGAGGCGGCGCTGAAGGCCGCGCCACTCTGGGCGCACTGGCCTGCCCGGCTGCAACGGCTGGAGCGCGGCCCGCTGCTCGCCGCCCTGCCCGAAGCGGCGGAAGCCTGGCTCGACGGCGGCCATAATGAAGCCGCAGGCCAGGCGATCAGCGCCTTCTTCACCGCCGATCGGCTGCACAGCCGCCAGATCCAGCTCGTCATCGGCATGCTCGCCAACAAGGATATGGACGCCTATCTCGCGCCGTTCGGCGGCCGGATCGCCCATATCCATGCGCTGCCGGTGCCGGGGCATGATCATCATCCGCCCGAACGCTTCGCCGCCGTCGCCGCCCGCTGGGGCATAGGCTGCACCGCCCATGACGGCCCGCAAGCGGCGATCGCCGCCATCGCGCAGGATGCCGCCCAGGCCCAGGATGCGGCACCGATCATCCTGATCGCCGGATCGCTCTATATGGCCGGAGAGATTTTGCGGTTGAACGGACAATTGCCCGACTGATTTAGACTTGCGAATGCCTCGCAATAGCGTAGCTTGTGTGTCCCCGAGTCACACAAAGGCGCACCCGCATGGCATATGGAGAAAGCTACCCCGTCGAACTGCCCCGGCCCATTCCGGGCGGCTATGGCAATCGGCTGTTCCTGTTCGTCATGCGCCGCATGGCGACGGCCGGGGTCAATGATGCCCATGCCGCCAATGCGATGCTGGGCGCCTTCGGCAAAAGCTATCGCCGGCCCCTGGTGCTGATGCGCGCGATGATGCTGGAATTGGCGCGCGCCGCCAGCCGCAAGATCATGGTAGCCCCCTGTTGCTGCGCGCGGATGACGGCGGATGAGGCGGCGATCATGCAGGCGGTGGGCGATGCGCTGCGTGATCCGCATACCGCTTTCGACAATGTCTCGGGACTGCTGGGCAATGACGATGCGCTGGGCGCGCTCACCTGCCTGCAGGCGGTGGCGCAGGCGCATAGCGACCTTGGCCGGCCGCTGGACCTCTACGCCGCCTCTTAAGCCGCCGCCTTCCGCAACTCCGCCAGCCGCTCGCCGGCCCAGCGATACATGTCGGCCTGGGCGGCGCGCTGGGTGCGGTCGAGCCGCCTGGCCCGCTGCTCGACCTCCTCCAATATCTGCCGCGCGCGCAGCCGGTCGCCCTGCTCCAGCAGGAAGGCGGCATAATGGCAGCGCGCCTCCTCGCCGGCATAGCGGCTCATCACATCCTCGAACAGCAGGCGCGCCTGCGCATCCTCACCGATATCGGCCAGCATCCGCGCCCGCAGCAGCGCGCGCCGATCCCATTCGCTGCCCCGGCCGACTTCTGGCACATCGTCCAGCTCCGCCAGTCCCTCGCGGCTGCGCCCCAGTTCGAACATGGTCTGCGCCAGCTTCACCTGCGTCGTCGCATCCTGCCCCGGCCCCAGCGCCAGCCCCTTGCGATAGGCCGCCTCTGCCTCGGCAAAGCGGCCCAGGTCCAGCAGCGCATCGCCCAGTGCGATCCGGTTGGCGGCGGTCTCGGCCAGGTCCAGATCAGCCCGCGCCTTGCGCAGGCCGCGTTCGGGATCGACCTTGCCGACCACCTGGCTGCGCGCGGTGCGCAGATGGCGATTGCCCCAATAGGCCGGCAGCACCTCCAGCATCAGATAGGCAAAGCAGCCCGCGAGAGAGAAGAGGAAGATGAACAGCATCCAGATCTGGTTGCGGCCGCTGCGCACGACATCGACCGCACAGATGATCTGGATACAGATGGACGCGACGAGGAAGATCATGCGATGCTTCCGTTAGCCCTGTCGCCATCGGCGCTTGCCGCCGTGCCGATGCTCGCGTCGATCAGCCCGGCCCGCATCATCAGCCAGAACAGCAGGATGCCCGGCACTGCCAGCGCCGTCGTCAGCAGGTAGAAATCGACATAGCCGAACCGCTCGATCAACGCGCCGGCGGTCGTCCCGGTCAGGAAACGGCCGACGATGCTCGCCGCTGCAGAGATCAGCGCATATTGGGCTGCCGTGAAGCGCAAGTCGCACAACGCCGAGAAATAGGCGACGACAGTGACGCCGCCGATGCCGCTCGCGAAATTCTCGAAACCGATCGCCCCGGCCATGCCCCAGTTGCTCTTGCCCAGCGCCGCCAGCGCCGCGAAGCTGAAATTGGACACACACATCAGCACCAGGCTGATCAGCACCGACCGCTTCATGCCCAGCCGCGCATAGAGGATGCCGCCAACGAAGATGCCGATCAGATAGGCCCAGAATCCGATGCCGACGTCATAGATGGCGATCTCGTCATTGCTGTAGCCCATATCGTCGAACAGCAGGCGAAAGGTCAGGTTGGCGAGCGTGTCGCCGATCTTGTGCAGCAGGATGAAGCAGAGGACCAGTACCGCGCCCCGGCGGCGGAAAAACTCCACCAGCGGACCGGCGATCGACTGCCACACTTCGCCCATGCCGCGCCGCGCCGCGGCCTCGCGGTGCCGTTCGGGCTCGCCCAGCACCAGCCCGGTCAGCATCGCCGGCAGGGCAAAGACCGCGCAGGCCAGATAGGCGCCATGCCAGCCGATCCGCGCCGCCAGCACCAGCGCCAGCGCGCCGGCCGCCACCGACCCGATCCGCCAGCCATATTGCGACATGCCCGATCCCACGCCCAGTTGTTCGGGCTTCAGCGTCTCGATCCGATAGGCATCGATCACGATGTCGAAGGTCGCCCCCGCAGCGCCGACCAGGATCGCGGCATAGGCCGTCTGCAACAGGCCGGTGGTCGGATCGACCAGCGCCAGATTGGCGACCGCCGCCATCACCAGCAGCCCCGTCAGCAACAGCCAGGATACGCGCTGCCCCAACCGGCCGATGATCGGCAGGCGCACGCCATCGACCATCCAGGCCCATAGCCATTTGAGATTATAGACGAGGAAGGCGAGCGTGAAGGCGGTCACCGCCTTCTTGTCGATGCCGTCCTGTGCCAGCCGCGTCGTCAGCGTGGCACCGATCATCGCATAGGGAAAGCCTGACGAAACCCCCAGGAAGAAGGCCGCCAGCGGCTCCTTCTGCACATAGGGCTTTACCGCGTCGCTCCAGCTGCGCGTGCCGCCGGCCAATTCCGTCATGATCTGTGATGCCCCCGATGATGCGATCCGGGCGCCACCATATGAGCAAATGCAGCAGAGGCAAGCGGCACGGCCGCCTGTCTGCCCCGGATCAGCCCGGCGTCAGGCGATCTCGGCGAACAGCTTCATGCCGCGCGGCTTGCGTGGTGGCGCACGTCCGGCCAGCACAGCATCGACCACCGCGATCGCCGCCAGCAGATCGCGCGGGGCGAAGGGCTTGGCGAGGCAGCCGACCGCCAGCGATCGCGCATCGGCGGGACAGGCACCGGTGACGAACAGCACCGGCAATTGGCGCGCATGGGCATGACGCGCGACCTCAATGCCGCAGCGCCCACCGCGCAGATTGATGTCGGTGACGACCAGATCGACCGATCCGGCATCGATCACGCGGGCAGCATGGGTGTGGCTGTCGACGGTGGCGGCGATGCGATAGCCTGCCTGGGACAGGATATGCTCATGGTCGAAGGCGACGAGCGGTTCATCCTCCACCACCAGCACGCTGCGAATGACGTTGCGCGGCGCACCTGCCCCGTCTCTCGCCCCGTCCCTGGCGGTGTCGTCCCCTCTGATTCGCCCGAAAAACATTTGCTGTCCTGCCCCGTTTCCGCCATGCAACCGACCAACGCCGCGCCCCGGCGCCGGGTTGCGCCCGGCCGGGGCTTTGCCGTTCACATGGACGGCGCTATGGCACCGTTCATCATATTGCACATGCCGCCCTGATATGGGGATGGCCACCCGTCACGAAAAGGAATGCATCAAGTGGAACCGCCAAAAAAATCTGGTCCGCCGCGCCGGTCAGGTCCGGGCGGTCCCAAGCGTCCCTCCGGCCCCGGATCGCGTGGCGGCGCCGATCGCGGCGCTGGCCGTGGCCCCGCCCGATCGGACGCCCGACCGGATAGCCGCAACGAAGGTCGTTTTGACAGCCGGAACGAAGGCCGTCCGGGCCGCCCCGCCCCGCGTGGCGAACGGCCCGCCCGCAGCGGTCGCCCGACCGAAGGCAAGCGCCCCGAGCGCGCGGCCGCTGGAGATCGTCCCGCGCGCGCGCCCTTTGGCGAGCGCGCCGCCCGCCCCGCTTTCGGTGACCGCCCGGCCCGCCCGCGCCCGGAAGGCCGCACTGAAGGTCGTATGGGCGGCACATCCTATCCGCCGCGCCGCCCCGGCAGCAAGAAGCCGGCTGCGCCCCATGTCGCCAACCCGCACCCGGCCCGTGCCGCCGCGGAAACCAGCGGCAAGGGCGAACCCCAGCGCATCGCCAAGCTGCTCGCCCGCGCCGGCATCGCCTCGCGCCGCGAGATCGAGCGGATGATCGAGGAAGGCCGTATCGCCAGGGACGGCGTCACGATCGATACCCCCGCGACGCTGCTGACCTCGCTCCATGGCGTCACCGTCGACGGCGATCCGGTCGCCGCGCCCGCGCCCGCACGCCTGTTCCTGTTCCACAAGCCGACCGGCTTCCTCACCACGGAGCGCGACCCCGCCGGACGGCCGACCATCTACGACATCCTGCCCGACGACCTGCCGCGGCTGATGCCGATCGGCCGCCTCGACATGAATACCGAGGGGCTGTTGCTGCTCACCACCGACGGCGAGTTCAAGCGCGAGATGGAATTGCCCTCGACCGGCGTGCCGCGCACCTATCGCGCCCGCGCCTTTGGCGAGGTCAGCCAACAGCAGCTGGAGGATCTGTTCGACGGCATCGAGATTGACGGCATCCAATATGGTCCGATCGAGGCCAATCTGGAACGGCGCACCGGCCGCAACCAGTGGATCGAAATGACCCTGACCGAAGGCAAGAACCGCGAAGTGCGCCGCGTGCTCGAACATTTCGAACTCAAGGTCAATCGCCTGATCCGCACCAGCTACGGCCCGTTCGAGCTGGGCGAACTGCCTGGCGGCGCGGTCGAGGAAGTGCGCCAGCATGACCTGGTCGCCTTCCGCAGCAGCCTGAAGAAAGCACAGAAATGAGGATTATCTCGGGTCAATGGCGCGGCCGTCCGCTGGTCGCGCCCAAGGGCGACGCCACTCGTCCCACCGGCGACCGCACCCGCGAAACGCTCTTCTCGATGCTGGCGAGCCGACTGGGATCGTTCGAGGGACTGGCCGTGGGCGACTTCTTCGCGGGCTCGGGCGCGCTGGGCTTTGAAGCCCTGTCGCGCGGCGCCGGCTCCTGCCTGTTCGTCGAGCAGGACAAGGCGGCGATCGACGCGATCCGCGCCAATGGCGACAAGCTCGGCCTGCGCCCGGACATCCGCCAGACCAGCGTGCTCTCGCTCGGCCCGACGAAGACGCCGCTCGACCTCATCTTCATGGACCCGCCCTATGATACCGGCGCGGGCCAGGTCGCGCTCGACAAGCTGGCGCGCCTGGGCTGGACCAGCCCGGCCACCTGGATCAGCATCGAAACCGACCGGCGCGAGGACGTCGCGGTCAAGGGCTTCACCGTCGACGCCGTGCGCGACGTCGGCAAGGCGCGCCTCACCCTGCTCCGCGCAGAGGACAGCGCGCCCGCCGCGTAACGATCAGGCGGAATATCAGGCGGCCTCCGCGTAGGCCGCCTGTTCCTTGCCGATCAGGATATTGGCCAGGAAAGTATAAGCTTCCGCCCAGGCGGCCAGCACTTCATCGGTCGCCACTTCTTCGCCCAGCACCTCGCGGATCGCCGGCAACAGCGCGGCCGCCACCTTGGGATAATGGTCCGGCTGCACCCCGGTATCGACATGGCGCTGCACCATGCGCGCAATCGCGCCGTCCAGCGCCTGCAACTTGTCGACATTCTCGGCAAAGCCCAGGATCGCCGCCGCGAGCCGGCGCGGCTGCTCGCCGCTGGCCTGCGCCGCCTGATCGAACATGTCCTTGATCGACGCATCCTCGAACAGCCGTGCATACATGCGGGTGGTGATCTCGACGCCATGGCGGCGCAGCGCCGGGCCGGTCGCCTTCACGATGGCGATGGTTTCGGGGGACAAATTTTCGCGCATGACAGGCTCCTTATCGGGGACTCGATAAGGTTCATTTAATATGCATCTTTTAAGATGTAAATTGAATATATGTTTATGACGCTCTGCCCGCAGGATAGGAGGGCGCGATGCAATTGACCCGCCACACCGATTATGCGCTGCGCGTGCTGATCCATCTCGCCGCCGTTTCGGGCGGACGGGCGACGATCCCGGAAATTGCCGACGCCTATGGCCTGTCGCGTAATCATCTGATGAAGGTGGTGCATGGCCTGGGCCAGGGTGGCTTCATCCGCACCCAGCGCGGCCGCGGCGGCGGCTTCACCCTTGCCGCCGACCCTGTCGATATCCGCATCGGCGCGGTCGTGCGCCATAGCGAGCCGGATATGGCGATGGCCGATTGCGCGTCCTGCGCGATCCGCCCGGCCTGCGGCCTGTCAGGCATATTGGCCCAGGCGGTCGGTGCTTTCCTGACTGTGCTGGACGGCTATAGCCTGGCCGACGCGGCGCGTGACCGGACCGGCCTCGCAGCGCTCATCGCCGCCCTGCCCGGCCCTGCCGCTGCCGCTGCCGCTGCCGATCCCAAACCGGATCTCAGCCCGGCCTGCGCATCCTCTTCTTCGCCTCGCCCGGATTGACGCACCCGTCCTGCACGCCCTTGCCGCAGACCGGATAGGCCTTTGCCTCGGTCGGCGGCGGCGTCATGTTGCCGCCTACCGTCACAGGATTGGCCGCCGTGCCCACCGGCGCGGCCGGATCGCGCGGCACGTCCGCAGGCGCCGGCACCATGCCCGTCTCGGCCGGCACCGCGCCAGTCGGCTGGGCCGCATTGGGATCCTGGTTCTGGGCCGGCGGCGACATCGCCTGCGCCCCGGCCTGACCGGGCAGCGCTGCCATCGACAAAGCGGCAAAGCCGGCGATCATGATGATCTTCATCGGGTTGGTCCTTCTACTCCTTGCCCCGAGCAAGGGAGAAACCGGCCGCCCCGCGTCCCTGTTCCGCATCAGCGACGAACCGTGCCGCCGCTGACGTCGGCCGCACTCAGTCCGACGGGTATCGATCGAACCGGGGCAGGTCATGCGCCGCCGCCATCCACGGCGCCGCCTCGGCATATTGGACATGCACCGCCGGCGGAAAGGCGCTCTGGTCGTCCAGCGTCGCGCTCTGGATGTCGATCATGCCGGGAAAGACCGTCGGGTTGGTGTAGAACAACCCGGTGCCACAAATGCCGCAGAAATGGCGGGTCGCATTGTCCGACGATTGGTAGGTGACCGGATCGCCCTCTATCGTCACCTTGTCATGCGCGAACAGCGCCCAGCCGACCATCGGCGCGCCCGCGCTCATCCGGCAATCGCTGCAATGACACAGCGCGCTGTAAACCGGCTCGCCCTCCGCCGCATAATGGATCGCCCCGCACTGGCACCGCCCCGTCACCATCATCTTGCTCCATTCGCATCTTGCGTGATTCCCTTTTTGTTCTCATAGATTGCGTCCCGCTGCAAGGCCATCCGCCCTTGCCCCCGCAACCGCCCATCCCTAGTTGATCGCCCATGACCGTGCCTGCCCCCTCTCCCAATGACCCGCCCTATCTGAAGGGCCTCAACGAACCGCAGCGCGAAGCTGTGCTGACCACGGAGGGGCCGGTGCTGGTGCTGGCCGGCGCGGGCACGGGCAAGACCGCAGCGCTCACCGCCCGCCTCGCCCATCTGGTCGCGACCCAGCGCGCCTGGCCATCGGAAATCCTGGCCGTGACCTTCACCAACAAGGCGGCACGGGAAATGCGCGAGCGTGTCGGCCGGATGATCGGCCCGGCGGTCGAGGGCATGCCCTGGCTCGGCACCTTCCACGCGATCGCCGCCAAGATGCTGCGCCGCCATGCCGAACTGGTGGGCCTTCAGTCCAATTTTACCATCCTCGACACCGACGACCAGTTGCGCCTGATGAAGCAGTTGATCCAGGCGGAGGGGATTGACGAGAAGCGGTGGCCCGCCCGCCAGCTCGCTGGCCTGATCGACCAGTGGAAGAATAAGGGCCTCACGCCGGAGGAAGTCGGTGCCGGCGAGGCGGAGGGCTATGCCCATGGTAAGGGGCAGAAGCTCTACGCCGCCTATCAGGCTCGCCTGCGTGAAGTGAACGCCTGCGATTTTGGTGACTTACTGCTCCATTCTCTCACCATCTTGAAGCGCCACCGCGACGTGCTGGAGCAATATCAGCAGCGCTTCAAATATATCATGGTGGACGAATATCAGGACACCAACTCCAGCCAATATCTCTGGCTGCGCCTCCTCGCCCAGACCCGCAAGAATATCTGCTGCGTCGGCGACGACGACCAGTCCATCTATTCATGGCGTGGCGCAGAAGTCGCCAATATCCTGCGGTTCGAAAAGGATTTTCCGGGCGCCGTGATCGTTCGCCTGGAACAGAATTACCGCTCCACCCCGCACATATTGGGCGCCGCCTCCGGGGTGATCGCGGAAAATGGCAATCGCCTGGGCAAGACATTGTGGACCGACATCGACGTCGGCGAAAAGGTGCGCGTGCTGGGCGTGTGGGACGGGCCGGAGGAAGCCCGCCGCGTCGGCGACGAGATCGAGGCGATCGCCCGCGCCGGCGGCTCGCTGGACGAGGTCGCGATCCTCGTCCGCGCCCAGCACCAGACCCGCGAGTTCGAAGACCGCTTCATCCAGATCGGCCTGCCCTATCGCATCGTCGGCGGCTTCCGCTTCTATGAGCGCGCCGAAATCCGCGACGCGCTCGCCTATCTGCGCCTCGTCAACCAGCCGGCCGACGACCTGGCCTTCGAACGCATCGTCAACGTGCCGAAGCGCGGCCTGGGCGACAAGGCGGTCGAGAAGCTGCACCGGCTGGCGCGCGCGGAGGGCATTCCCCTCGCCCTTGCTGCTGCACGCATCCTCGACACCGACGAACTGACGCCCCAGGCGCGCCGTTCGCTCGGCGCCTTCATCGGCGACCTCGCCCGCTGGCGCGATCGCGCCGCGCAGCTGCCCCATGCCGAACTGGCGCGTCAGATCCTGGACGAAAGCGGCTATACCGCCACCCTCCAGGCCGAACGCTCGACCGAAAGCGCCGGGCGCCTCGAAAATCTGAGCGAACTCACCCGCGCGATGGAGGAATATGAGACGCTGGGCGCCTTCCTCGAACATGTCAGCCTGGTCATGGACAATGAGGCGCAGCAGGATGAGCAGAAGCTCACCATCATGACCATCCACGCCGCCAAGGGCCTTGAATTCGACAATGTCTTCCTCGCCGGCTGGGAGGAAGGCATCTTTCCTTCGCAGCGCGCGCTCGACGAAGGCGGGCTCAACAGCCTGGAGGAGGAACGGCGCCTCGCCTATGTGGCGATCACCCGCGCGCGCAAGCGCTGCACCATCCTCCACGCCGCCAACCGCCGCATCTATGGCCAGTGGACCAGCTCCATCCCCTCCCGCTTCGTCGGCGAATTGCCACCCGAACATGTGGACGAGGAAAGCAGCATGTCCGGCGGCGCCTCGCTCTGGCGCGCCAACTGGTCGGAACGGGACGACCCCTTCGCCAATGTCGCGCGCGGCTCGTCGCGGGGGCCGGGCTGGCAACGCGCCCAGACCAGCGGCCAGTTCAGCCGCGAGCCCGTGCGAATCGTCGAAGCCCGCACCTCCGCCGTGTCGCTCGGCAACAAGGGCCGCGACGATGTGTCCGTCGGCCAGCGCGTCTTCCACCAGAAATTCGGCTATGGCACGATTGCCGCGATCGAGGGCAACAAGCTGGAAATCGACTTCGAAACCGCCGGCCGCAAGCGGGTGATGGACAGCTTCGTCACGCTGGCCTGAACGGCGTTGCCCCGTCCTCATTCGCAAAAGCAGGAATGGCCTAAGAGGGTGGGAAGGCGACGGTCCGCTTCTGGGGTGATGACCGGCGATAGCTGACGCTGCGCGAAGAAAATCGTTTGGCAACATTCGTCCAGTTGCGAACATTCGTGATCCGTGCTGGTTGACGCCATGGAAGACAATCGTCGGCAAGAGCATTGGTGGATTTACCGATCGGAGCGGCATCGGGAGGTTTGCACAGTAGCGAGCGGGGACGGGCGCTTCGTCGTCGCCATTTGCCAGCGGAACGATGGCCTATTCTGCTTCTACGCAGATCAGCTTGAATACGTTGCCGAAAGCGAAGCGGATTTCTGGCAACCGGGCTTGTTAGAGACAGGATTGTTCGGCTCGTCGGATGAAGCAGAACAGGAGGCTCGGTCGCGCTATCGCGAACTCGACTAAGCGGATGTGAGGGGAGCCTGCGAGGCTGCACCGTGCCCGCTTTTCACCAGATTTGACTATTCGGCTTTCGACCTGCGCTTTTGATCAGCGGTGGGTTTCAGAATGCGGATGGCAATGATTGAGCGTCTGCGTTTGGTCGTCAGCCGTCAAAGCCCGACATCGTTATTGCGAATGTAGTGAAATTTGCCGCCAACAGGCAATGACGCCGCAGCCGGCCCGACCGAATCCGAAGGCCATCAACGCAATCCCATGCGGCGCGTGTGC
Organism: Sphingomonas sp. S-NIH.Pt3_0716; assembly: GCF_003950715.1. Taxonomy (NCBI): domain Bacteria; kingdom Pseudomonadati; phylum Pseudomonadota; class Alphaproteobacteria; order Sphingomonadales; family Sphingomonadaceae; genus Sphingomonas; species Sphingomonas sp. S-NIH.Pt3_0716. The sequence goes on from NZ_QLJK01000032.1 coordinate 34,689, forward strand.
ATGATGCTATGTGAAGAAAAATGGTGGAGCCTAGCGGGATCGAACCGCTGACCTCCTGCATGCCATGCAGGCGCTCTCCCAGCTGAGCTAAGGCCCCATCCTGATACGGCGCAAACCGCGTCCCGATGGATCAGACCATGTCCGGCAAAAGCCGTCGGCCGAAAAAATTGGTGGAGCCTAGCGGGATCGAACCGCTGACCTCCTGCATGCCATGCAGGCGCTCTCCCAGCTGAGCTAAGGCCCCATCCTGATACGGCGCGAACCGCGTCCCGAATGGATCAGACCATGTCCGGCACAAGCCGTCGGCCGAAAAAATTGGTGGAGCCTAGCGGGATCGAACCGCTGACCTCCTGCATGCCATGCAGGCGCTCTCCCAGCTGAGCTAAGGCCCCGTACCATCTTGAGGCGCCGTTGGGTCCGGCGCCTCGGAGGTCGCTGCCTCTAGGATCAGCCGATCCCGTTGGCAAGCAGAATTTTCACTTAATTGTCGTCGTCGCCGTCATCGTTGCCGGCGTCGACGCCCAGGTCGTCATCGCCGCCCAGATCGACGTCATTATCCGGCGAATCGCCGTCATCATCGACGTCCAGATCAATGTCCAGATCATCGTCCGCCGTCTCCAGCTCGCCATCGGCCGTTTCCACGACCTTCTTGGGCGCGGCCTCTTCATAGGGCAGCGGCTGCTTCGACTTCAGCACCGGTTCGGGCTCCCAGGCGGCGCCGCAGTTGATGCAGGTCACCGGGTCGTCCTTGCCCAGGTCATAGAAGCGAGTCGCGCATTTCGGGCAGGTCCGCTTCGTGCCCCATTCAGCCTTCACCATGTCCGGCCTGTTCCTTCTTCGATGCTCAAACAGAAATCACGCGGCGCGACGGAAGTCGGCCACGAAACGTCGGGCGCCTTGCCATAGCGAAACCGCGCTGTCAAAAGCCGGGCGCATTTTTTCGGTTCCAAGATGATGGATACCCCGTGACCAGCCATAATGACCAACCCAGCCCGATGACCTTCACCGCCGCCCCTGCCCTGTCCGGCAGCGTCGCGGTTCCGGGCGACAAGAGCATTTCCCACCGTTCGCTGATGCTGTCCGCCCTGGCCGTGGGCGAAAGCCGGGTCGAAGGCCTGCTGGAGGGCGAGGATGTGCTGGCCACCGCGGCCGCCCTTCGCGCCATGGGCGCGAAAATTACCAAAGTATCCGCCGCCGATGGCGGCGGTGGGCGCGCCATGGGCGCCGACATCCGCCGTGACGATGACGGCATCTGGCATATTCATGGCGTCGGCGTCGGCGGCCTGCTCCAGCCGCAGGAAGCGCTCGACATGGGCAATAGCGGCACCTCGACCCGCCTGCTGATGGGCCTGGTCGCCAGCCATGGCATCACCGCCACCTTCGTGGGCGACGCGTCCCTCAGCAAGCGCCCGATGGCGCGCGTTACCGAACCACTCTCCCGCGTCGGCGCCAGCTTCACCGCCAGCCCCGGCGATCGCCTGCCGCTGACCATGACCGGCGCCTGCCCGGCCGTGCCGCTCGACTACACCCTGCCGGTCGCCTCGGCCCAGGTGAAGTCGGCGATCCTGCTCGCCGGCCTCAACACGCCCGGCATCACCCGCGTGGTCGAGCCGATCCCGACCCGCGACCATAGCGAACGCATGCTCAAGGGCTTCGGCGCCGACCTTGAGGTCGAGGTCCAGGCCGACGGCACCCGCATCATCACGCTCAAGGGCGAGGCCGAACTCAAGCCGCAGAATATCGTCGTGCCCGGCGACCCCTCGTCGGCCGCCTTCCCGATGGTCGCGGCGCTGCTGGTGCCGGGATCACAGGTGACGATCGCCAATGTCGGCCTCAACGCCACCCGCGCGGGCCTGATCGACCTGCTGCGCGAAATGGGCGGATCGATCGAGATCATCAACGCCCGCGAAGTCGGCGGCGAGCCGGTCGGCGACTTGGTCGTCACCACCTCTGCCCTGAACGGCGTCGAGCCCGATCCCGCCCGCGCGCCCAGCATGATCGACGAATATCCGGTCGCCTTCGTCGCGGCAGCCTTTGCGCATGGCCGCAGCATCTTCCGCGGCCTCGACGAACTGCGCGTCAAGGAATCGGACCGCATCGCCACCATGGCCACCGGCTTGCGTGCGATCGGCGTCACGGTCGAGGAACTGGAGGACGGCATCATCATCGAGGGCAGCGGCGGCCAGCCCCTGCCCGGCGGCGGCCCGATCGCCACCAGGCTCGACCACCGCATCGCAATGAGCTTCGCGGTCGCCGGCCTGGTCTCTCGCGATGGCGTCACCATCGACGACATGCGCCCGGTCGCGACCAGCTTCCCGACCTTCACCACCCTGCTCCAGACGCTGGGAGCCATCGCATGATCATCGCCGTCGATGGCCCCGCCGCATCGGGCAAGGGCACGATCGCCAAGGCGCTGGGCCGCCACTACAACCTGCCGGTGCTCGACACCGGCCTGCTCTATCGCGCCGTGGGCCTGTCCGTGCTGAAAAAGGGCGGCGACCCGGATCATCAGGCCGACGCGCTGGCCGCCTGCGGCTTTGACGACGCCATCCTGGCCGATCCGGCGCTGCGCAGCGAAGCGGTTGGCAGCCTCGCCTCGCGCGTGTCGGTGCATCAGAGCGTGCGCGACGCCCTGGTCCAGCGCCAGCGCGACTTCGCCACCCAGCCGGGCGGCGCCATCCTTGACGGACGCGACATCGGCACGGTCATCGCGCCGGACGCCGATGCCAAGATCTTCGTCACCGCCAGCGTCCATGTCCGCGCCGAACGCCGCTTCAAGGACGCCCAGGCCCATGGCGGCGAACCCGACATGGACAGCCTGATCGCCGACATCCAGGCCCGCGACACCCGCGACATGAGCCGCGATCATGCCCCGCTCAAGGTGGCCGACGGCGCCGACTTGCTAGATACCAGCAATTTGACTATAGACGCCGCCGTCCAGCGGGCCATCGCGCTTGTGGACGCCCAGCTTGAAGGTCGCCCGTAAGCGTGTGACCCGATAAGGCGCGCGGAAATTCCGGGCGCCCTTTTCGCTTTTCCAGGCTTGGCGTTCCAACGCCCAACCCCTTGGATACGCAGGCGGTATTCGGCCGCATGCGTGGTTTGGCCAAAGACCATCGGACACAACCGATTGGCCAGCAATGATGAGTGAAGGACCAACCATGGCCTCTACGGCATTCCCCTCGCGCGACGATTTCGCCGCGCTTCTCAATGATTCTCTCGGTGGCGAAGACGGCGGCTTTGAAGGCCGCGTCGTAAAGGGCACCGTCACCGGCATCGAAAACGACATGGCGCTGATCGACGTCGGCCTGAAGTCGGAAGGCCGCGTGCCGCTGCGCGAATTCGCCGCTCCCGGCCAGAAGGCTGACCTCAAGGTCGGCGACGAAGTCGAAGTCTATGTCGACCGCGTCGAAAACGCCCATGGCGAAGCCATGCTGTCGCGCGACCGCGCTCGCCGCGAAGCCGCCTGGGACAAGCTCGAAGCCGAGTTCACCGAAAGCGCCCGCGTCGAAGGCGTCATCTTCGGCCGCGTCAAGGGTGGCTTCACCGTCGACCTCGACGGCGCCGTCGCCTTCCTGCCCGGCTCGCAGGTCGACATCCGCCCGGTTCGCGACGTCACCCCGCTCATGGACATTCCGCAGCCCTTCCAGATCCTCAAGATGGATCGCCGTCGTGGCAACATCGTCGTGTCGCGTCGCGCCATCCTGGAAGAAACCCGCGCCGAACAGCGCTCGGGCCTGATCCAGACCCTGGCCGAAGGCCAGATCATCGAAGGCGTCGTCAAGAACATCACCGACTATGGTGCGTTCGTTGACCTTGGCGGCATCGATGGCCTGCTGCACGTCACCGACCTGTCGTACAAGCGCATCAACCACCCGAACGAGATGATCAACATCGGCGATACCGTCCGTGTCCAGATCATCCGCATCAACCGCGAAACCCAGCGCATCAGCCTCGGCATGAAGCAGCTGGAAAATGATCCGTGGGAAGGCGCCGCCGCCAAGTACCCGGTCGGTGCGAAGCTGTCGGGCCGCGTCACGAACATCACCGAATATGGTGCGTTCGTCGAACTGGAGCCGGGCATCGAAGGCCTGGTCCATGTTTCGGAAATGTCCTGGACCAAGAAGAACGTCCACCCCGGCAAGATCGTTTCGACGAGCCAGGAAGTGGAAGTCATCGTTCTCGAAGTCGATCCCGAGAAGCGCCGCATCTCGCTCGGCCTCAAGCAGGCCCAGTCGAACCCGTGGGATTCGTTCGCAGAACGTCACCCGATCGGTTCGACCGTCGAAGGCGAAGTCAAGAACGCGACCGAATTCGGCCTGTTCATCGGCCTGGACGGCGACGTCGACGGCATGGTCCATATGTCGGACATCGCCTGGGGCATCTCGGGCGAAGACGCGCTGGCGCTGCACCGCAAGGGCGAGACGGTTCAGGCCGTCGTTCTCGACATCGACGTCGAGAAGGAGCGCATCAGCCTCGGCATGAAGCAGCTTGAGCGTGGCGGTCCGGCCGCCGGCGGCACCACCGCCGCTGCTGCTGGCCTGAACAAGAACGCGATCGTCACCGTGACCGTTCTGGAAGTTCGCGACGGCGGCCTGGAAGTCCAGGCTGGCGAAGATGGCGCCACCGGCTTCATCAAGCGCAGCGACCTGGGCCGCGACCGCGACGAACAGCGTTCGGAACGCTTCCAGATCGGTCAGAAGTTCGACGCCATGGTGACCGGTTTCGACCGCGCCAAGAAGCCGACCTTCTCGGTCAAGGCGATGCAGATTGCCGAAGAAAAGCAGGCTGTTGCACAGTATGGCTCGTCGGACAGCGGCGCGTCGCTGGGCGACATCCTGGGCGAAGCGCTCAAGGCCAAGAACGAAGGCTAATCCCTTCCTTCCTGCCAACAGGCAAAGAAAAGCCCGCCGGAACCCAGGTTCCGGCGGGCTTTTTCATGCCCTTCCACCACTTCCTTGCCCTATCGAAACGATTTCGTTGCTCCCCGATTGTCAACAGCTTTCCAATTGTTTATAAATGTCGGCAGGGGAAATTAGGGGTGCTGGAGGAACTATGATCCGTTCTGAACTGATCCAGAAACTCGGCGAAGAAAATCCGGGCCTCAGCCTGCAGGAAGTGGAAAGGATCGTCGATCTTTTCTTCCGCGAGATTGTCGATCGCCTGTCGAGTGGCGGCCGGGTCGAACTGCGCGGCTTCGGCGCCTTCACCACCCGAGCCCGCGATGCCCGCACCGGCCGCAATCCCCGCACCGGCGAACAGGTGCCGGTCTCGGCCAAGCGCGTGCCCTATTTCAAGCCGGGCAAGGAAATGCGCGAACGGCTGAACGGCAAGGCCGCCGACTGATCAGCCCCTTGACCTGCCGCGCCTGAGCCTTCAGGGGAAGGCGCAGCGCGGACGTGGCGAAATCGGTAGACGCAGCGGACTTAAAATCCGCCTCCCCCTGGGAATATGGGTTCAAGTCCCATCGTCCGCACCAGCAAAAATCGGCAGAAATCTGCGGGTTTGGGTCACTTTTCGAATAGTTGACGATGTGGCAATTATTGCCGTTTGCGTCCCACATGTGTCAGACACAGTGGCAGTTTGGGGCAAAATAGCCACACGACGGGCCAATAAGGTCGGCCGTTGTGGCGAATCACCCGCCCTAAATATGTGATGCGCGATACCGACGAATCACCCGCCCCCACTCTTCGACACGACATCATGGACCTGTTCGACCGTCCGCCCGAGCCGCTGGACCATCTCAGCTACACGATCGATCCGATGGGCATCCCCTACCTGATCGCGACCCTTCATCCGGAGGATCGCGCCGACCTTGGCCTGGACCGGCCGCTGCCCATGTATCCCACGCCCGATCCTTCGCCTGGTGCGGTCTTGGAAAGGGTTGCTCGGAGGATGCTACGGAGCATGAACCTGCGCCGCCCGAAGGACGATCAATTGGACGATGACGCGCGGGTCTTCCCCGATTTCCATCAGCCCGATCTGCTGCGATCGGTGAACGATTTCCGCGATACGATGGAAGAGATCGGCTTGACCTCGTCGATCTAAAGGCGCCACCAATCGGCTATAACGACGGGGATCAAAACATGATTGCACTCTTGGCCTTATTGCTCGCGCAGGCTGAAGAAGGCCCTTGGAAGAAATATGAGCCGCCGCATGAAAACGTCTTCGATCAATTCGATCCCAAAGAGGAAAAGCTCTCCCCTGGACCGCACACATTGGTCATCTCGGATCGTGATGGCATGACGCGAATCGACTATCCGTCTGGCGCAAAATGCCAGCACGCTAGAGATGTGACCCGCCGACAAGTTGCCCCGCCACCAAACAGCAATGGCATCATATATGCCCCATCGACCGTGAAGGCGTTCTGCGTGCCAAGATAAAACGTGATCTCCGACACTTCTTTCGTCTTGAGTTACGAGATATGCGAAGCGTCCAAATGACTTAGGGGGTGTGTGATGATGCGACCAGTGGGATTTGGTCTGATTGCTATCGGCGTCATCTGGTTGCTGATCGCGTTCAATATGGACACAAGCGTGGAGGTGCCTAGCACGTATTTCGGATCAAGCAGGGTTGAAAATATCGGGCTGATTGCGCAGCGCCAAAACCACCTGATGGTGGCTGGCTTGGTCACCCTGATCGGCACGCTGCTGGTCATCTTTGGCGGCCAGCGTCAGCCGCCAGAGGCGGTTGCTATCGCAATTAATCCGGCTGCGAATAGGCCACCGATGGAACGCGATCTTTCGTCTGACGCCTATCGTCTCTGGTTGGCCGAAAAATACGACATCAAGCGCAACGAACTATTCGACCGCTATGTCATGAACCAGCAGACCTATGCTGACCTAGAAAGTGCATTGAAGGGTGCCCACGACATCGATGTCGCCCATTTGGGTGTGATTGACGAGCAAGCACTGGAAGAACAGCGAAAAAAAGATGAGTGGGACGCAGAATGGGCGACGGAGCAAGCAGAACTATCTTCGAAGGTCGATAAGGTAATCTATTTGGTGATCGTCGTTTTGATCGTGGGCGCCGTCGCGGCGCTGGCTTTGAAAGCCTAACTACGCTTCATTGGTCGAGATCGGCGCGCCTTTGGCATCCAACCAGACCGGCCGACCAGTGACAGCCACACCACGCGGCCACCGGCGAGCGATGCAACGATCCTTGGCGATCCGCATGACGTTCACGCTGTCGCTCTGGTTTCCACCAAGGACGTGATAGTGGGTGGCGTCTTCGCCGATATAGAAAGCGACGTGGCCGCCACCCGAACGATCGAACACCATGACAGCGCCTGGCGAGAGACGTTCGGCTCGAAGATTGGCACCCCATGTCGCCCAGGCCTTCGCGCGGACGCATACGGCGGGTGGCTCGATGTCGGCCTTCAGTATCGCCCAGCCAACAAAGAGGCCGCACCAGGCCACGCTGTCGGCCGTGTAGGCGATGCCGAGACGCTTGCCGCCAAGTTCCTTCGCCATGGCGAGAATTCGTGGATTGTTGGTTGGGCCTGGCGTTTCGCGCAGACCGATTTCAGATTTGGCCATCTTGAGCCAAGAGGGATCACATGACCCCTATTTATGTCCGGTTTTTATCCCGTTTCTCGTGATAGTCGGAATAGACACGATAGACAGTCCAGCCGATCGACATCAGCGCGGCGATCTGCGGCAGGAACTGGAATAGCGCCGCGAGCGCGATCCCCACAGAGGCCCAATCGATCCAGCCAAAAGCGACCTCCAGGAAATCGAAGTCAATCACAGCACGCTGATGATCGCGACCGCGACCGTAATGCTATCGTCGAGAAGCTGGGGGTCAGCGGTGACGCCGACCAGACCCAGACCCGCCACCGCGAGCGCCAATGCGACCCTGCGCCCAGCCTTCGTGCGGAATTTGTTGGCCAGGCGTTTGATCACGGCCTTCACTCGGTGGCCTCGCTCGCCAGGATATCTTCCAGCCTCGCCCGCTCGTTATGCAGGGTGATCAACGATCCGTTGAGGACGGAGATATGGTTGACGAAATTCTGCGCGCACATCGGGTCGATGGCGCCGCCCTGGCGGACAGTGGCGGCTTCGATCGCTGCTTCAATTTCGTCGATCTGGGCGACCACTGCGGCCAGGCTTGCGGTGATGACCTCGCGGAGGGTCGTAGAGAGATTGCTGTAAAGGCTCATGCACCTATTTAGCTTTCTCTCTTGACCCTCCGTTTGTCACCAGAGGGTCCATTTGCATTTCACGTTCGACATCGAGAAATTGTAGTAATTTCCGCTCATCTCGCGGCGATAGTAGTCGCCCTCATTGATCATCCCGGTATCGCTGGACCCTTTGCGCGAATAGACTGCCAGGGTGACGTTCCCGACCGAGTTATCCAGGTCGAGATCGTCGAAAATCGTGGTGATATCCGCAGAGAAATTCTGCGCGCCATAGACCGATAGCCGCGTGCCGGTCCAACTCTTCTGCGCGATCGTCTGGCCATTCTTGGTGAGAGCAATCAGCAGGCCGCCATCATTGAGATAGTCGATATAATATGGTTTCCCGCTCTGCGTCATGGTCTGGCGGCCGCTCGTGTAGGTGAAGCCGATCGAACCGGTTAGCTGGTAGCTGCCATTCGCGATCGTCACGCCAAGGTCGGCCGCATACATCAGCCTGGCGTCGCTGGCGTTGGCCGACGCAGGACCAATTTTCTTCACGAAACGCGACAGGTCCAGCGCCTCCGGATTGATCGTCCCGCCAATCATTGCGTTACCGCTGATGCGAAGATCGCCGATGATATCGACGCCCGCACCGCCATTCGCATCGGCAACCAGGCGAAGCTGCGCACGATTTCCAGCCGCAACAGCATCGACCTGGAAAAAGGCCGTCGTGCGCCCACGAATGTCGGACACCGCGCCCATCGTCTGGCTGACGTTCGCTTCGGCGGCCTGGAGACGGGTCGTGTGGTTGGCAATCGTCGAGTTGGCGGTCGCGATGGCGGTCTGCTGGGTGTTGATCGTCGCTTGCTGACTAGCCGCAACAGCACCGCTGCCACCAGGCGAGTAGGCGCAGGGGGTTGGGGCGGTCGCGAATGTCTCGCGAACCTGGGGGCGCAAGAACCATGCCCAGCTATCCGCCTGGCCGCCAAATGTGCCGAATTTGCGCAGATACAGGCGGGCCTTGACCGCGTCGGCAGGCGCTTGTCCTTTGAATCCTACTTGGGTCCAGTTGCTCATGTTCGTGCCACCGCTGAGCGGAGTCAGGACACCAGATGATGGAGTCGATACAGCACCACCAGAAGCATTTTGGAACTGGAGATAGATTTGCACCTGGCAGCGATGCGCAGCAACCAACACCGAGACATCATACCACTGGTTCGGCTGAACCGTGATATTCTGCATCCAATCTGAACTCCCCGTGGCGCCGCTGCTCTGCTGATAGATGCTGATGGCATTCGCAAATTCAGGATGCCAATCGTTGCCGCCGCCATTGATCGGAAACACGACATTCGACTGGCTGTTCATGCCAGTCCACCAACCTGACGTATCGACCGCAAAGTCGGTATTTTGGAGCAAGTTGCCCCCCGCCGTGCTGTATTGCGCCGTCAGGTTTGCCTGCGTCGTCGCCGTGGATGCTGCCGAGGATGCAGTCGCGGCCGATCCCGCCGCTGCACTCGCGCTCGACGATGCTTCGCCAGCCCTGATATTCGCGGTGTTCGCGCTGTTCGACGCGGACGTGGCGGACTGCCCCGCCTCCCCCGCCTTCGTGCTGGCCGTGCTGGCGCTCGAAGCAGCAGCAGACGCAGAACCTGCCGCGCTATTGCTTTCGGTGATGTCTTCAATCCGCAGGGCGACAACGCGGGCATCGTGGATCGAACCGGCCTGGCCAGCATCGTTCTGCGATTGCACGAAAGGTTTGAACCGGAGAACCGTGGCGGGAATGGCCAAGTTGAAGTCGAAGGCGGTCCAGGTCGTGACACCAGCGTTTGCGGCGCGCGAATATGGAAAGGTGAACGATCCGCTGGCCAACTGGCCTTGGATGCCAACGTTGACCGGATAAGATGCAGATGATCCGCCTTTTGCGTAGCCAGAAACGCGGAGGATGCGGACGCCGTTGCCAGGCATCGGGATGAAATCGCCTTCAGCGGCGTCACGCGCCTGCGAGCGGAGCGCCCTGCTCGTGCCAATCGCCGAGTTCGCGTCCGCAACGACGGACACCGTGCCGGTCCACATGCCCTTATCGCCATCCTCGAAAGTGGGCTTGGCGACCAGATTACCCGCCGCGCGCGATGATGCGTAAAGCGCCTGGCTGCTCGCGACGGCGGCACTATTGGCAGCATTCGAGGCTTGGGTGCTGGCGGTGCTGGCGCTCGACTGTGCGGCCGACGCGCTGCCCCCGGCTGCGCTGGCTGAATTTGCGGCATTCGACGCCTGGGTCGAGGCCGTGTTCGCCGATCCCGCAGCATTATTCGCCGACGTGCTGGCCTGGCTGGCGCTCGTGGAGGCCTGTCCCGCGCTGGTCGCCGCATTGGTGGCGTTAGTCTGCGCGGATGATGCGCTGCTCGCTGCCCCAGCCTGGCTCGCGGACGCCTGTGAAGCGCTATTGGCAGCAGCGCTCGCCGAACCTGCCGCACCAGTGCTTTCGGTGATATCCTCGATCCGGACGTAGGAATAATCGACCGTTACGGTGGACGAAGCTGCCATCAGCCGCAGCAGCGAACGGATGCTGGATGCGCCAGCCGCGATCATTGCGTTGGTCGTGGATGCCGGAACGGTGCCGGACATTTCGACCCACTGATTCAACGCGGTGAAGGTATAAGTAGACTGGACGGTGCCATTTTGCAGCGTGCCACCAGTCGAATTCACGCCGATCCGGTAAAGCTGAAGCTGCGCGAAAACGGAGCCGCTCTGCTGTCGGACTTTCGCGCTGATCCGATAAATCCGGTCAGGCTGAAGCTGGATCATGCCGATCTGCGACACGTCTGTCTGCGTTGACGCCGTGACGCGCATCGTCCGGCCAACATCGCTGTTGTTGACGAATGAGAAGGTCGAGTTCGGGGTGATCGAGGTCAGCGAGGCGGGCAGACCGCCAAAGCCATTTTGCCAAAACTTCCCATCTTGTTGAAAGTCCGAAGGCATCTGCGATGCAGCCGTGAGCTTGGCAGATACGTCCGACGAATTTGCGGCGGTGGCCGAATTACCCGCCGCGTTTGACGAGCTAGACGCGCTAGACGCACTATTCGCGGCAGACGATGCAGATGCGGCGGCTTCGTTGGCTTTGCTCGATGCTGTGTTGGCCGATTGGGTCGCACTGTTCGCGCTCGTCCCCGCGTTAGTCGCGGAAGTGCCTGCGGCCGACGCAGAGGTCGCCGCCGCGCTCGCCGATCCAGCGGCAGCAGTGCTGTCGGTAACGTCGGTGACACTCAGGCCAGTAGCGCGGAGATCATGGTCGCTCGCACCGGACGCGCCGTCCGATACGACGCAGTATCGGATTTTGGCAGTGGTGGCGGGGATCGTTACAACTTCGTCAATATAGCTCCAAACCTTGGAGTTGGCGGGAGTTGCCCCACGCAAAATCCAATTGTTTGTGCCCGCTGCGTCCTGAATTTGGACACCCATGCTGGCTTTATATGCACCAAACGACAGGAGGTGTCCGGTAAGCCGCACCTTACGTTCAGTTGAAAAGGGCCACGGCGAAAGCTCGCCTTCATAGCTGTCACGGTTCTTCAATTGGAGAACGCGAGTGGAGCCATCTGGCGGCGTGAAGCCAGTTGTGATCGTGGATACGCTGCCGCCCCACTCGCCAACAGAGCCATCCGAAAAGACCCCCTTTTTGATCAAATTTCCGGCTGCGTGACTGGCTGCGGTCAGCGCCTGTGCGCTTGCAACCGCCGCGCTGTTCCCGGCCTCGCTCGCTTTAGTGCTGGCGGTGGATGCTGATCCCGCCGCAGCGGTGGCAGACCCACCGGCCGCATTCGCCGAATTCGCAGCGTTTGTCGCCGAAGTCGCCGCAGCATTTTTCGAAGCGTTTGCGTTCGTTTCGCTGGTCGCGGCCTGGCTGGCAGACGTGCTGGCTTCACCGGCTTTTGTAATCGCGGTGTTCGCTTGGGTGGTGGCCGTCGAGGCGGATTGACTGGCCTCTGTCGCCTTTGTCGAAGCGGTCGAGGCGCTGGTGGCAGCAGCATCAGCCTTTTGACCGGCTGTAGTCGCGGAGGTGGCAGCAGCGGTCTGCGACGATTTCGCCGCATTCTCTGATCCCTTGGCGTTTGTCTCGCTGGTCGCCGCATTCGTCGCGCTGGTCGATGCTTTACCGGCCTGCGTCGTCGCAGTAGTGGCAGAATTCTGGGCAGCGGTGGCGGATTGTCCGGCCGCAGACGCGCTGGTCGAAGCCGCCGAGGCGCTCGTGGCAGCAGCATCCGCGCTGTCCTGAGAATCATCAGCAGCAGATTGCGCCGAAACCTGCGACGCAGAGGCTGCGGTGGCAGATTTGGCTGCATCCGTCGCTTTCGTGCTGGCCGTCGAGGCGCTACCCGCCGCAGCCGTCGCCGAACCAGCGGCGTTTGACGCTTGGGTTTGAGCCTGGCTTTTCGCGGTTTCAGCGGCCGTCTGTGCAGCCTGGGCTGCATTCTTCGCGGTCGTCGAATTCGCGAACGCGGTTTCGGTATCGGCCTTCGCCGCCTGCGCTGCGCTCTTGGCGCTTTCAGCGGCAGTTTTGGCCGACTGTGCGTTGGTGTTGGCCGTGCCAGCATTCGTGGCGGCGGTCTGAGCCTGGCCCCTCGCCGTTTCCGCAGCGGTCTTGGCCGCCACGGCGTCGGTTTCGGCTTTTTCAGCATCGGTCTTCGCCTGGGCGGCATTGGTCGCGGCGGTCTGAGCATTCGCTTCATGCTGGGCAGCAGCGTCCGCGCTTGCGGCGGCAGCGGCGGTCGAACCATAGGTGGCCTGGAGATCGGCGATCTCGCTTTCCGCACCGTCCATCGCTGCGTCGAGCGTCGCGAATTTCTGCTCCAGGGCGGTGGTCTTGCCGACCGTCTGATCGACCGTCTCCTTCACGCCTTCGAGATCGGTGGCGACATCATCGACCTTCCCGATCGCGGTGTCGGCCTTCTGACCAGCCGCTTCGGCCTTCGCCGCAGCATCGGCGGCAGCAGCGCGCGCCTCTTCGTCAGTGATATCCAGCAGCAGCGGTGAAATCTGATCGTCGCTATGGACGGTCCAACTGCGATCGTGGCCGACCTTCACGCGATAGGCAGGCGGAGCGGATGCAAGTTGGCTATAGCTCTCGACCAACGGTTCGGCCGCGCGATCGCCCCGCAGTTCACCGACCGGACCATCGGCGTAAAAATCACCGGCGATCCATTTCCCGCTCGGATCGGGCAGCAGATAGCCGCCCGCCTGCCGCATGGCTTCACGGACCTGGTCACCAACGCTGACCTGGCTATCGACATAGAGAGACCAGGCCTGCGTGAATGGCGCGAAGGTAGCAGCGTCGATTTCATCGGCGTCAACGCGCGTGGACAGGAGGTGACGAACGATCTCGCCTACCGTCATCGCGGGCGATCCATCAACCGTGGCGCCGACGACATCGGCCGTGATCAGGCCGCTGGGTTGACCACCGAGGCGATAGAGACCTTCTTTCGGACAGTGCGCCCACTGACCAGGTTGAAGGTCGAGGCCGATCAGCGCGCCATAGCTGTCCACCGTCGCGGACGCGTTCGGCGCAACGGGCCAGGCATTCTCAAAAACGCCGGTGACGCCGCCCGTGGGGCCATAACCGTGATACTGGTAGACCCAATAATTCTCACTAATCAGGACGCCGCTGACGTTCTTGGCCTCGCCCGAACACCACGGTTTCAACGCCCCTTTGATTTCCGGATCGCCATTCAGTGCGCCTTCGCCGCTATACGTCAGCGAGAGAAGGTCTTTGGCGATCTTGGCGTCGGGACCGGCCAGGCCGATCGTGCATTCCAGACCGTTGCGCGCCAACGCGCCGCACGATCCGGCGAACACCTGTTCGTATTCCGAAAAATCGGCACCATCTTCGCCGATCCACATTTCCACGGGGCGACCGTCGAACGAAAGCGAGGCCCAGGCCGTGTTGTCAAAATCACTGGAAACCAGGAAGATGACATCGCCATGTGAGACGGACGCGGGCTGAAGCTCGCCGCTGGAGAAAATGGAGATGGAGCGTTCGCCCCAATCCCGGACGCATGGGGTCCAGGCATGACCGTCCAGGACGGTTCCGGCCGCCGAAGCGCCGAGCGAGGACATACGGAGAATTTGGGTGGCGCCATTCTGGGCGCGGGCTTCGATCTTAACTAGGAGGTTACGCACCTCCATATTTAGGATGCGGGTGCATCCATTGCGTCGCTATGGGACAATCACAGGTATTGTCCCGCAACCAATCATTTCGCTATGAATGTTCCTGAAATCGAAGTGGCGGCACCGGAAGAATGATGAATAGCGACCAGAGTCATTTGGCGACCCTCGCCACCAGGATTACCACAAGCAGCGCAATGAACCCCGCGCTCACGATGTGTCTGATTGCAGTTCCGCTCTGCCTATCGATATCCGGAGGCCTGTTCTTTGCGAGCCAATACATCGCTGCTTCGCTGTTTATGCTGATCGGCATCGTTCCTGCGGCGATCGCTTGCTGGCAACTGGTCTATTTCACGCTCCGCGATCCTGATCGGCTTCAGCGCGAACAGCACGTCGAGAAGAAGATGATGATCCAGCAGCAAATCGGAGTTCGAACGGAAGATGGGATGAAGGAAATTCCGATCCAAATTTCTCCGGTAATGATCGCAAATCCCGAAGCGAAGGACGCAACCAGTGAATAACTTCGTCCTAAACTATGGATATTTTTCATTCGGACATGATGAGAATAAGCTGCTTAATTTCATCAGGTATAACAGGCTCGTAAGTCAGTATTTTCAGCCGTTCGTTGGGACATTCTTCCTCAAGAGTGAAGCTATGCCGCAGGCGCTGACGGAGAGTTTCCGTGGCCATTTTGGGAAGGATTGCTTTTTCCTCGTCGATTTCCCTAGTTGGCGCGCCAGCGGAGCGTTGCCTCCCGAAATCTGGCAGTGGCTCAATCATGGCCAAGTGCCGCCGCCGCCATCTGCGCCGCCTCCTCCACCCGCGTTCACAAACATTTTGCAGAGCTTCAACGCGCCGAAAAATGAGGATTAAGGCGCCAGCGCTCGCACCGTGAGTTCGAGGTTATGGATGTCATATGCAGGATGCCTGACCGGCATCGACTGCTGAACATTGCCGAAGACGACGGTCGTCTGATGCCTCGCCACATCCTCCAGGAAGGGGACGAACAGGATCGGCGTCGTGATACCGACACGGGATAAGAACGGCACCCACTCCGAATGATATGCGGCCGATGAAATCCATGACAGCGAGGCCTTGGTCTGCTGAAGCGGCACATATTCATCGAACGCCGACCAGTTCGGCCCGGTGTATGACGGTGAACTATCAACCCAGGTCGTCTCAGCATCCCGGTCAATCGCATCGTGCTGGATGGCTTTGCCGACAACTAGGCGCTGCGCCTCGATATAACCGTCCAGGTGGCCGGGCGCGCCAATGTCGATTCGGACAAAGCGACTGACCATCGTCGATGGTGCGCGAATGATCGTCTTGGCCCCTGCCCCGTCGATCTTCGTGCCAGACCATGCGGGGACTGCGCTGCTATCGAACGATGGGGCGGAAACCGTCGCGGCGGCAGTGGCACCAACGCGAACGCGAACGGTATCAAAAGACCGTAAGTTCGAACCGATCAGCGCGATGGTGTCGAACATGGCATCGACCTGCACCACAATCGAAGCGGTTTCACCATCGACGCGCCACACCAGGCCAGGCGGGTTTTTGCCCAGGTTGCTGACCGGACGGTTCGCCGCAGCGTCACCGCTGATGACGGTGAAGGGCAACGGGGCGACAAGGATCGCGGTCATCCGCGCACCACCAGGGTCGTGCGGCCAGCGAGGCGGGTCACCCGCGCTTCGATCACCCGAAATACGCGTTCGGCGACATCATAGCCAGGCAGCGAGACGGTGAACAGCGGCGGACGACCGGCGAAATCATTGAGGTCGATCACGCCTTCGATCGCGACCTCGAACCCCTGCGTGACGCGCCCTGCATCCGCGAGAATTTTCGTGGCCAGCGCCTGCGCCGCAGCCTCGCCCATGCTGGTCTCAATGACGATCTCCCGCGACGATGGCTCCAGCGATTGAAGCGGGAGGTCTTCGAGAATTTCATATCGGTGGCTGTTGCGGACGAAAGACCCGCGATTAAGAATTTCCATGGTCGTATTTAGACCGTCCGGGCCGTCGGCACGCCGTTCACGTAGCCGAGGGCGTTGGCGAAGGCATTGCCCAGCCCGCCCCTGGCGACCAGTTCACGGAGAAGAGCGTTTTGTTCGGCCGACAGCGCATTCGCTTTCGCCTGTTCCGCCAGCAACTGATCACGCTGCTGCGCGGCGGCTGCGTTCTGCTCGACGAGCTTCTGCTGGGCGGCTGCGGCGGCATCCTGACTTGCCATGACGCGATCTTCCGTCGCGGAAATCGCGGCAGCATTGTCCGATTTGAGCATCGAAAGGATCGACTGGAACTGGCCGGTCGAAGTGCCATAGGCGCTGCCCGCCAGGCCGAAAATCTCATTGGCGAGCGACGCGAAAGCGTCATTGTCGATCGACTTTCCGCTGGCGAGATCGGCCTGGTATCCGGCATATTCGTCCAGGCTGCTGTTCAGGCGCTGGAGGACCGTCCGGCCCGAACCTTCGCCGGACAGCGTCTTCTGAAGGTCACGAAGCGACGATGTCTGATCCGCGATGATCTTGTCGAGTTGGACCTGACGATAGCGCTCCACATTCGACAGGTCTTCAGCCGTGGCGCCATAGTTTTTCATCTGGCTGATCAGCTTGTCGAGACCGCTGTTTACATTGTCGATGCTGGCGCCGAGCGGGTCGTCGAAAGCCGCCAGTTCTTTCAGAAGCGTCTCATATTGCGTGGCGACTGAAAGCACCGTTTCGAATGAATCGTCGGACGAATTGCGGAGCGCACGGTCGGCAAAGTCAGACAACCCACTGAGAACACCTTGGCGGATCGCGAGCATGGCCGCGTATGCGACGGCGCTTTCTGCATCGTCGCCGAAATCCGTCACGTCGCTATACTTGCCCTTCAGCTTGCCGGTTCGGCCCGTGCTGCTGACACGCCAGTCGCCTTTATATTGGCCGATCGAAACGTTGGGGTTTCCGGAGATCACGGCGCCGAGGGCATCAGCGATTTCCTGGACGCTGGAGCCGACCGCACCGCCTGCCGTGCTGGCATTGTCGCGGAAAGACGATTTATTACCAGCCACCGAGCCGGTCGCGAGACCACCATTCACCAGGTCGATCTGGCCGGTTGCCCACCGCGTCTTCTTCAGCAGGCCGCCCACGACGCCACCCAGAACGCCGCCGATCGCGCTTCCCAACGGACCCGCGAACGAGCCGAGGGCGCCACCGATCATTGAGCCAGTCGCCGAAGTCTTCACGCCGAGGGCGCCGACCAGGTTGCCCGCGACGCTACCGATTTCCGCCCCACCCTGCATCTTGCCGAGAGTCTCACCAAGTGCCTGGCCGACTTCGCCATTGATGCCGAACGCTTTGCCAATCGTGCCTTGGAGATCGTCGAGCATCCCTTGGGCGCCGGTCGCGAAACCCTTCGAGACATCCTTGCCGAGCAGTTTTGCGATGCCGCCGAGTGGCCCTGCATTATTGAGGTCACCCGATGCTGCGGCGGCCATGCGGTCCATGGCGCGTCCGAATTTGCCGATGGCCTTTCCGAAGCTGCCGCCAAGTTCATCGGCCAGCGAATGGATCGTGTCCGTAAAGGAGTAGACCCACTCATTTTCGATACCGGCGCGCGCCTTATCCATGCCCGCCAGGACGCTGGCCTGGACGCCCTTCGAGATGCCTGCCTTGTCTGCACCAGCCAGGAAATCAGCGCGATCCTTCTCGATACCGGCCAGGCGTTGGGCGCGATCATACTGCGGCGAATATCCCGCCGCGATGTCCTTCACCTTCTTCAAAGCGTCGGCTTGACCGTCGAAGGCGGCCTGTGTCCGGAGAGCCGTTTCCAGCCTTTTCTCTTCTGCCTTCCAGGCTTCGCTGGACAGGTCGGCGAGCGTGGCGCCGCCATTCAATGCGTCGATCCGCAGCTTTGCCAACGTGTCCTGCACACCGGCTTCCTGTTCAGTCAGCCCTAGCTTCTTGCCAGCGTTGATCAGGTTGGCATTTTCTATCTGGCGAGCCTGGTCGGCCATCGACGTGATGGACTTCCCGAGCGCGATTTCGCGCAGCTTGTCGGCGATCTTCTGCTTCGACGATGCGAGCGCGGCCTTGTCCTGGTCGGACAGCTTATCGCCGTATAGTTTCTGAAGCTCCAGGAACTTGCTGTGCTTTTCAGCCTCCAATGGCAACATCTTCGCCAGGGTGACGCTGTTGTCGAGCGTCTGCCAATACTCTTGGATACGCTTCTGGCGTTCCGCTTCGGCCTTGGCGGCGTCGGCGGCGGCTTTCGCGGCATCCTTGTCCACGCCAGGAGTCGGCTTGTCGGTCGGAGTTTCCCGAGCAAAATCGTCGATCTTGGCGGTCTTGCCACGGCCGAGCATGCGGTCGAGAGCGCCCTGGGCACCCTTCTGATCACCGGCGATCTTTGCCGCCTGGTCAACAATGCTACCCATTGCTTTGGCGCTGTTCGCGAAGCTGACCGTGAAGGCCGAACCGATGTCACCGAGAGCCGTAAGGTCACCGGACAGCAGGCGGCCGACGATGCTGCCCAAGCCGGAAAACAGCTTTTTGACATCCTGGAACGCGGTCGCGAACAGGTCGGGGATCGCACCGGCGACATACTTGACCGAGCGCAGCAGCGCTATGAACGACAGCCCCATGTCGGAGACGGTCGCGGTGCTGGCACCGGTCAGCCACGTGAAGGCCTTGCCCAACCATTCACGGATACCACCGCCGACCCACTGGATGACGTTGGCGATCCCACGGAAGACCGAGCCGACCGTGTTACCCGCTACCGTGACCCACTGCCCCAACAGATTGAAACCGACTGTCAGCAGGTCGAGTAGGCCCAGGCTTTCCTTCCCGCCGCCCGTCATCGCGGTGAACATCGAGCCAAAACCCGACGCCACTTCGGCGACGAAATTGATGATGCCCCCGAGGACGCTCCCAATGCCTGACAACAGAGGGGTGATCGCGGCGATCCCGCTGGAAATCCCGTCCAGGATTTTGGTCATGCCGGTGGCGAAACCACCTTCGCCGATCTTGGCGAAAAGCAGGAATATCTGATCACCCAGCGCGGCCATGGCGCCGCCGATGGTCTGCGCCTGGCGGTCCATCCCGCCAGCGAATTTCGTCTCGCCGATCGCGATCAGGTAGTCTTGAATTTCCGTGGAATTCTTGCCGACTTCAGTGGTGACGCCCTGAAATGTAAACTTGACGCGGTCGCCTTCTTGGGACGACTTGATCCCAAATTCCTTCAATCTTTCGAACTCGCCAGTGGTCGCATCGGCCACAGCCTCGACCATCTGGATCAGGTCTTTGCCCATGGCGGCCGACGTGTTGCCATAGGAGGTCATAGCGCGCTCTGACGGTGTCAGACCCAGGGCGGACAGCTTGGTGAAACCCTCCACCGCCTGGTCCAATGTAAAGGGGGTGCGTTGCGCAAAATCAGCCAGAGCGTCGAACGCGAGACCGGCCTTCTGAGTGTCGCCGATGATCGTCGTGAGGCTGGCTTTGTAAGCCTGCACCTGGGCAGTCGCAGAGGTGACAGCCGTGCCGACAGCGACAATTGCCGCACCAATTGCGGCCACGCCACCCGCGACTGCCAAGCCGCCCAGACCGGCGAACGATGCGCCCAACCCTGCGATCGAGCCTGCCGCACCACGGCCGACGCCAGCCAGGCGACCAAGCGTTCCGGACAGCCCGACCGCGTTGTTGTTCGCACCGGTCAAGCGCTGGGCGAGTTGCTGGACCGCATTGCCCGTGGTGATCGTCGAACCGGTGACGCCACGCATGGCGCCGGACACGCCATTGTTCATGCCATTGGCGCCGGTGACGATGGAATTCAGGGCGGCGTTGACGCGCTGGACGCCAGCTTGGGCGCTCTTGCTGTCGATGATGATGTCAATTTTCGGGGAGGCGACGGGCTGCATCGACTATTTAGCCGGTGCAGCCCTATTTCATCGCCCCGGTGGCCCGTTTGGCGGCCTTCTCGCGGTCATGGCCGTCCAGGGTCATCACCACGGTTTTCAACGACTGCATCTCATGGCGGGTCAGGTCATAGTGACGACCATATTCATGGATGCGAGTGATAGGGATCGGGCCGAAGCCACCGACACCTAACGCTCTTTCGCTTCGAAGCTCGATAAAAGCGTCATGATAGAAGGCGGCGAATGGCTCGATTGGAGGGCAGGCGGCGATATGCTCCAGGGCATATTGCCGCGCCTTGGCGGTTCCGCGTTCGATGTCCTCGACTGATACTCGCCAATCCTGGGTCGAGCGATAGTCGAGGACGGCGATCAGTTTTTTACGATGTCATCCGCGCTGGCAGGCTGATAATTCTCGACGTTCTGCGCATATTCCAGCACCCGCTGGGCCACGAAGGTCTCTTCGGTGAAATACTCGATTGCGTTGGCGCGGTTGAATTCGACCGGCTTGCCATCGGCGTAGCAGACGCCTTCCCAATCGGTCACCGACAGGGTGACGAGCAGTTCGGCAACGACCTTCGCGGCGTCGGTGTTCTGACCCTGACGATCGGGACGACCTTTCGTGGCACGCTGGGCGCGGAGCTTGGTATGGGTGGCGTGCTGATCGATCAGCGAGCAAAGAAAATCACCGTAATGATTTCCGAGTTCATCCTTTACGGAAAACCAAACACCAGTTTCGGCAAGATCGGTATCGAAACGGGAATGACGCTTAAACTTGGACATATGTATAACCTCGCAAATATGTTGCGGATTATTTATCCAAATGGTCGAGGGGAGAGCGCTTGCCCTCCCCTCTCCAAGGCGGGCGAGGTTATGCCGCCTTGGTGATTTTGATATCGCCCTGAGCATTGACCTTCGCGGTGAAGGTCATCGTCACCAGGACGCTGGCGCCATCGACGCTTTCTTCGGGCCACGAGGCCTGGGCGGCAGGCATATTGATGACATAGCCATCAGCGCCCGAGCCGATCGTCAGGGCGACCGACGTGGTGGCATCGTTGACCAGAGCGGTTTCCGGCGCGAAGTCGCGGCGGTAGAAGGTCACCTCCAGGGTGGCGGTGCGGGCACCCGAAGTGCCAACCCCGATAGTCGAGACCGGGCCAAGGGCCGCCTTTGCTTCGCGTTCATGCGAGACCGTCAGGGTAGCCGACCGAACATCGATCGAAGGCAGGGCTGCGATGGACGCGGTCACGTCGATTGCGGCGAGCGGGAAACCGCCAGCATCTTCCTGGAACACCAGCGCTTCGCCAGGCTCATAGGCGATCGGATCGACGTAGTTCATACCGATCAGCGTGGTAGACGCTTCCACCATGGCGACCGTCTCGGTGGTCAGCGACAGTTCACTCGCCTGGACGCCGGTATAGCAGTGGAAGAGATCGTCGGCATCGCCGGTGGTCTTGAGGATCGAAAAGCTGCTGTCCTGATCACCGGCCTGGAGGACATTGCCGGACCACTGGCCGCTAAGCGCAGAAGCGAGCAGGATGTCGATGGCGGGCGAACGCTTGAGTTCGAAGTCGAAGGAGCCGCTGACGCTGCCGCCCATCGTGCGGACACCGCCGCTCTGGCGCTTGGCATAAAGGGCGCTGCTGGAGACAGTTTCCTTCGTGTAGCTCGGGCCGCTGCCAGGCGTGTGCGCCAGCTTGAGCGCGGTGCCAGTCTCAGGCGTGACACCTTCAACAGTCTCCGGAAGAATGTAGTAAGAAATATTGCTCGAATTATAAGACATCTGTCTTTTAGCTCCAAAAATAGAGGTTTCTTGGAGCCAGTTGCTCCGGAGATATTTATCCGGAGGCGCTGATTTCATCGTTCTGGACGCATGATCGTGCGCCAAAGCGCAGACACTTTGACTTGATACCACTGTTCTTCAGGTAGGATCGTCCGCTCAAAACCTTCGACAAGCAATCGGTTGGGCGGAACTTGCCAACGATAGTTGCGGAAGATCGCTTCACACTGGTCAGCCAGGTCGAGAGCCTGCGCGTCCCCCTGTTCGGTTGGCACGAAGATCGACATCTCAATGCGGCCGATCATCTCGATCAGCGGATTGTCACCCGTCGAGATCGGCTTGCTCGCACCAGGCCGGACGCTGAAGCGGATAAAGGGCTTGGTCTGATCGACCTTCGTCTGCGGCGCGTTGTCATAGACGATCCGCACACCAACAGGCGCCTTGGTGGTGAAATGGTGTCGGATCGCGAGGGTCAGCAGCTTCAACATGAACGTATTTATCGAAGCCGTCAGAGCCGGGTGTGGCGATCCACAATCGCGTCGATGAAGCCGGACGGCGCCTGTTTGCTGTGGCCGTCGTTGAGCCGGTTGATATACGGGACGGCGTTCTGGACGTGCTGCTGATCGCCGATCAGGTCCATCTGCCAACCCTGGCGCGCCTGGCCGGTGTCCACGGGAGTTTCGCGCAGAAGATCAGCGTAAATATCTGCCGCGATCTTATCACGGACATCCGCCGCGACCTGTTCGGCGTTGGAGATGATGCCGGGAATTTTCGCGATCAGGTCACTGGTGTCGATCCGGATTTTCATCCCGCCGCGACCTTTGCTTTATAGAGGATCGGCGCACCGTTCGGCGCAACGATTTCCACTTCGGCCACCCGCCATTTTTGATCGGCCAGCGCGATGATGTCACCGACGATCGGCTCGATCAGGAGGGTGGCGACGGTCTCTGACCCAACGACCCCCTGGCTCGTCCAGACACGGTTGGTGCGGATGACCACGTTCGCAACGATCGTCTCTTCGCCACTCGTGACGGCGCCGGTCGCGGGATCATAAACACCGGCTGTTTTCCTGGTGATCGTCGCCTGGCCGCCGAATTTCCGAAGGCTGCGACCGACCGTCTTGCGCGCACGATCATAGATCGCCGTCACAGGCAGACCTTCACAGACTGGAAACCCGTCACGACCTTGGGCTTCACCAGCGGCGCCAGGATACGGCTGATCGTCGGGAAACGGTCAGCAATTACGCCCTCGCTGTATTGAACCTCAACCACGCCATCCACCTTCTCCCGCACGACCTGGGGCGAGACGATCTCGACCAGGCTGGCATCGAGCGCGGCCAGCGCGAGTTCATACGTGGCGCGATCATGGCGGGGATCGTCGGTGGCATCATAGACCAGGGTGTAGGTGTCGGCGATGTAATCCTGAGCGCGGATCAGTGCGGCCGATCGTGCGGCCTCCGTGGCGTCTGCCCAAGCAGTGTTGGCGCGGTCTGCGTGATAGATATTGGCGGCTTCGATCGTCATGGACATATTTATCCGCGCACGAAAAAGCCGCCCCGAATGGGGGCGGCTCCTTCATGGCTTGCTCTAAGATCAGAGCGACGTTTCGATGAACGCCAGCGGGATATTCTCGCGCTCGAATGCCAGGCGCCAGTTCGCAGCGGTCGCCAGTTCAGCGTTCGTCGGCGCAATACCGGCGATAGCGTCAGGTTCCGGGTCGAAATCCATGCCAGCGGGGGCAAACAGGAACTTCTTGCGGTTGATCAGCGAGGTCTCGCCACCGAAGTTACCGGCGAACTCGTCACGGGCGACCGAGACGGCATTGTCGATCGCGGCTTCGCCATACTGGAAGAAACCAGGGGCGAGCAGGACGCTGGTATAGACGCCCTCAACAGGAGCGATGCCGCTATCCACGACCAGCTTGTAGCCGTTGTAGGTGTCAAAGCCGATGTTCGTCTGCGAAGCCGGAACGAAGCCCTTTTCCTTCTTCTGAAGGATCGAGTGGACCTTCTTGTGAACGACCAGAACGCCCAGGTTCTCGTGATTGTCGCCCAGCGTTTCGGCAGCGTCGATCAGAAGGTCGGTGTCGAGATCGGTGGTGCCGTCACCAACGGTCATCTGCGCGCCAGCGGCGCCCTTAGAGCGGTTTCCATTCATTCCGGTTCATAGCCGCATGATTTGAAGTAGTTTGCACATTCGTCGGGCTTGAAGATATCGACGAGCCTGCCGATCAGGTCCCACAGGCCGCTGACGGTGCGCTCTCCT
>NZ_QLJK01000033.1:0-52177 GCF_003950715.1 Sphingomonas sp. S-NIH.Pt3_0716
GGCCAAATCACTCGCCTCAAGCTGATAAAACGACAGATGTATGGTCGAGCGAAGCTGGACCTGCTGCGCGCTCGCGTGGTCGGCGTATGACCATCACCAGCAGCAAAAGTGATTCAGAGCCCAATTTTCATCCTGGGGGAAGGCGGCGTCATCTTTGCGCTGTGGCTGGGGGCAATCAGCCGCAAAGCCCGTGGCGTCACGCTCGGTCTTCCAGGCGCGGACCGGTTGCGGTGCGCGCCAGCGATTGGCGCCGACCGGGGGCGCGGCATAGGGGATGCCGCCAAAGAAGCGGACATCGTCGCGCACCACGCCGCGGATCGGACCGGGCGCGGTGGACAATCGGGGCGGTGCCGAAAAAGGGGCGGCATTTCCAAGGCTTGCCCATAAAGCGACGGCCGTAGCCGCGCAGGCGACAGGACGCTGCACCATCTCCATCATCCCCTCATCAATTTTGCTCTATGGTGCATAATAATGTTGGAGAGGATTATCGCTGTCAAGCGCGCAGGCGCGTTGACAGGGTCATGAATCTGCACCAAGGTGCAATATAAAGAGGCGCGAACAGGGGCGCACGGAGAAGGATGAGAACATGAAGGGAAGAGTGTCGACGGCCGTGGCGATCCTGGCCCTGGCAAGCGGGCTGGTCGCCTGCGGCGCGGACAGCGCAGCGCCGGGCGGTCCGACCGCCAACTGGTCCAGCTTTGGCGGCGACGACAAGGAGCAGCATTATAGCGCGCTAGACCAGATCAGCGCCGACAATGTCGGCAAGCTTGGCCTCGCCTGGTCCTATGATATCGACACCTATGACAGCTATACCCAGCCGCTGGCGATAGATGGCGTCCTCTATTTTGCGGTCGGCCTGTCGGTCGTCCATGCGCTCGACGCCAAGACCGGCAAGCTGTTGTGGCAATATGATCCCGACGTCGCGAGCCAGCCGGAGGCGAAATGGCGGATGCGCGCCGGCTGGGGCACGCGCGGCATCGCCTATAAGGACGGGCTGATCTATACCGCCACCCGCGAAGGCCGGCTGATCGCGGTCGATGCCAAGACCGGCAAGCCGCGCTGGTCGGTCCAGACGCTCGACGAGGCGGAAAACGGCTATATCACCGGGCCGCCATGGGTGGCCGGCGACAAGGTCGTGGTCGGCTTTGGCGGCGCGGATTACAGCCCGACCCGCGGCTATGTGACCGCCTATGATGCCAAGACCGGCAAGAAGGCGTGGCGCTGGTTCGTAGTGCCGGGCGATCCGGCCAAGGGCTTCGAGAACAAGGCGATGGAGGCGGCGGCCAAGACCTGGACCGGCGAATGGTGGAAGTTCGGCGGGGGCGGCACGGTGTGGCACGCCATGGCCTATGACGCCAAATATGACCGCATCTACCTCGGCACCGGCAACGGCTGGCCGTGGAATCAGAAGATCCGTTCGCCCGGTGGTGGCGACAATCTTTATCTCGCCTCGATCGTGGCGATCGACGTGAAAACCGGGGAATATGCCTGGCACTATCAGGTGAACCCGGAAAACAGCCACGATTTCAACGATGCGATGGATATCGAGCTGGCCGATATCGAGATTGGCGGCAAGATGCGGTCGGTGCTGATGCACGCGCCCAAGAATGGCTTCTTCTATGCGCTGGACCGCGAGACCGGGAAGTTCATCTCGGCCGGCGAGTTCGCAAAGCAGAATTGGGCCAAGCGGATCGACCCGGTCACCGGCCGGCCCGAGATCAATCCCGAGGCGCAATATCCGAACGGCAAGCCGTTCATGATGTATCCCTTCCCCAATGGCGCGCATGGCGTCCAGGCGATGGCGTTCAGTCCCAAGACGAACCTCAGCTATATTCCGGTGATGGAGGGCGGCCGCGTGTTCGTCGATCCGGCCAATGTGAAGGACTGGACCTACAAGCCGGGGATGATGGTCAATACCGGTCTGGGCGCGCCGCCGGCTAATCTGGTGCCGCCCGCCGCGGTGAGCAAGCTTGTCGCCTTCGACGTCGCCAACAACAAGGTCGCCTGGTCGGTGCCGCAACCCGGCGTGTTCAATGGCGGCATCATGGCCACGGGTGGCGGCCTGCTGTTCCAGGGCACCAATGACGGCAATTTCAACGCCTATTCCGCGACCGACGGGCGCAAGCTCTGGTCCTTCCCGGCGCAGAACGGCATATTGTCCGCGCCGATCAGCTATACGGTCGGCGGCAAGCAATATGTGTCGGTGATCACCGGTTTCCGCAGCAGCTTCCCCAACGTCCCCAACTGGGATTATCGCCAGCAGCAGCGCCGGGTTCTGACCTTTGCGATCGGCGGCACCAAGGCACTGCCCAAGTTCGAGCCGGTGGACGAGCCGATCCAGGATGATCCGGCCTTCACCGTCGACGCCGCCAAGGCCAAGGTCGGCGGCGGCATTTACAATAGCAGCTGCATCATCTGTCATGGTGCGGGCATGATGGCGGGCGGCGCGGCGCCCGACCTGCGCAAGTCGGCGGTGCCGCTGGACGCCGAGACATTCAAGTCGGTGGTGCATGACGGGGCGCTGATGGCGCGCGGCATGGGCGCCTTCGAGCAGTTGAGCGACGCCGATCTGGAAGGGCTGCGCCACTATATCCGCCAGCGCGCGCGGGAAACCGCGCCCAAGGCGAACTGACCTCCCATGGCATCCGTCCCCTTGTGGCGGATGCTGCTTCGCCCCGCTTCCTTTCATTGGGAGGCGGGGCTCCTTGTCTGCGCCGAGCGGGGGCTTGCACAAAGTACAGCCGTGCGGCATCAAATTTGCACGTTCATGCAATTGCGCTATGATCGTCGGTTACGTGCCCCCGCCGGGCGCGCCTCGGGGAGGATGAGCGAATTTGACGACGGACAAGGACATGGCTGACCTCAAGGAAAATGGCGATCGGCCGCAGACCTATTCCAGTCCGGCGATCATCGAACGCCGTCGCCGGATATTGGAGGAAACGCGCAAGGTGATCGCCGAGCAGGGGATCGCGGCGCTGAGCATGAACGAGATCGGCCAGCGCGCGGGCGTCGCCAAGCGGACGCTCTACAACGCCTTCCAGACCCGTGAGCGCATGATCGCCACAGCGATCCAGGAATATTTCGACGAATATGTCAGCCGCATCGTCTATTCGAGCCCGCCCGGCACGATGCAGCATAATCTGGAGCGGATGATCTCGGTCGTCCAGCGCAACCGGAAGATCCGTAATTATATCAAGGCGATCATGGCGCTCTATTTCAGTTCGGATGTCGACCGCGACATCTGGACCGCGATGCACTCGCCGGCCATCCATCATAACAAGCAGTGGATCGAGGCGCTCGACGCCACGAAGCAGTTGCAGCCCTGGGTGCAGGTCGACAAGCTGGTCGATGATCTGGTGCGCTTCGAATATGCGACCATCAACGATTGGGCGCAGGGCCGCATACCCGATGACGAGGTGATCGTCCGGCTGATCAGCAGCTATCTGTCCTGCCTGCTCGGTTCGCTGAAGGGCGCGGCGCGCAAGGAAGTCGAGGCGCTGATCAAGGATATTGCCGAGCGCGGGATGGACGCGCTGCCCATGTCGCCCAAGACCAAGACGAAAGTGGCTTGAATCTGCACCATGATGCAAATTTTCTTGCATCATGGTGCGCGCCTCGTCTAGGCATGCCCCAGGCCCGACATGGGCATCAGCATGGGAGAGTGAGATGAGCGCGCCGAGCGAAGACCCCGAACTGTTGTTCGAGCTGCGCGCGGATGGCGTGGCCGTCATCACCCTCAATCGGCCGCGCGCGAAGAACACCGTCTCCTTCACCATGTGGGAGCAGTTTTCTGCTGCGCTCGACCGGCTGGAAAATGCGACGCCGGCGCGGATGCTGCTGCTCTGCGGGGCCGAGGGCTATTTCAGCAATGGCGGCGACGTGAAGCTGCCGCCGGCGCGGGGCGAGGGGGCGTTGCGGCTCGCCGCTCGGCTGGAGATGGGGCAGCGGATCATTCGCCGGTTGCGCGCGCTGCCGATCCCGACCGTGGCGGCGGTGGAGGGCGGCGCCTATGGCGTGTCCTGGAGCCTGGCGATGGCCTGCGACATGATCTTCGCTGCCGACAATGCGCGGTTCGGTGCGCCGTTCCTGGATTTCGGGCTGGTGCCGGATGGCGGCGCGGCATGGTTCCTGACCCGGCAATTGGGGCGGGCGCGCGCGGCCGAGATCATCTTTTCGGGGCGGACATTGGAGGCGACCGAGGCATTTAGCCTGGGGCTGGTCAGCCGACTGGTGCCGCCGGGCGAGGCGGTCGCGCAGGCGCTGGCGCTGGGCGCGACGATCGGTGGTGGCAATGCCCATGCGGTCGAATTGACCAAGCGGTTGCTGGATCAGGCGGAAAGCGGCGACCTGTCGGCCAATCATGCGTTGGAACTGGTCTATTGCCATACCTGCCAGGCGGGGGAGGAAGTGCCCCGCGCCCGCGAGGCGTTCAAGGCACGCGCAGCGGCGAAGGCTGCCGCGAAGGCTGCAACTGGGGCGAAGGAATAAGTCATGCAGTTCGACATGCGCAGCCTACCGATGGCGACCCGCTACAAGATCGTCAATTCGACCATCACCCCGCGCCCGATCGCCTGGATCACCACCCGGTCCGAAGCGGGCGTGGTCAATGCCGCGCCCTACAGTTTCTTCAACTGCGTCGGCACGGAGCCGCCGCTGGTGGCGCTGGGTTTGCTCAAGGAGCCGGTATCGCGCGGCCTGAAGAACACGGCCGCCAACATCATCGCCACCGGCGAGTTCGTTGTGAACCTGGTGTGCGAGGATGATGCCGAGAGGATGAACCATTGCAGCGTCGATGCGCCGGCCGATGTCAGCGAGATCGACTATGCCGGGATCGAGACCGCGCCGTCGGTGCTGGTCGCGCCGCCGCTGATCGCCAGCAGCCCGGTCAGCTTCGAATGCCGCAAGGTCGCGGCGATGGACATCGGCACGATGCAGACGGTGATCATCGGCGAGATCGTCATGGCGCATATTCGCGACGAGTTCATCACCGATCGTGAGCGGGTCTATTTCGACACGCCGGCGATGAAATTGATCGGCCGCACCCATGGCAGCGGCTGGTATGTGCGCAACGGCGACAGTTTCCAGATGGACCGGCCACGCTATGATCCGGCACGGCTGACGAGCAAGGAATGAATTTGAACCTATAGTGCAATATTACTTGCACTGCCGGGAAAAAGCGTGTCTGTTTCAAGGGAAAGGTCGGAGGCGCGATTCCGCGCACTACCGGCCAGATCCGAACAAGAGGCGGCGCAGACCGCCAAACAGGAGTGCGTGATGCCCGGCCCTCTGGACCATCTTGTCGTTATCGAGTTGTCGACCGAAATGCCGGTCGCGATCGCAGGCATGCTGCTCGCCGACCATGGCGCGGACGTGCTGAAGGTCGAGCCGCGCGGCGGCGCCTATTTCGCCCATGAACTGACCCGCAAGAGCTGGGACCGGTCCAAGCGCAGCGTCGAGCTGGACGTGGCCGATGCGGATGATCGGGCGGCGCTGCGCGGGCTGCTGAGCGGTGCGGACATCTTCATTCATGCGCTGGAGGAAGGGGAGGCGAAGGCGCTTGGCCTGGACGGCGAGAGCCTGGCGCGCGACTATCCGGAGCTGATCGTGTCGGCGCTGACCGCCTATGGCGCGGACACGCCCTTTGCCGACCGGCCGCGCGGCGAGGGGCTGGCGGCCGCGCTGCTGGGCACGATGATCGACAAGTCCAGCCCGTTCCGCGAAGGGCCGGTCTATCTGGGGCATCCCGCGCTTCATTATGGTCAGGCGTTTCTGGGCGTGATCGGCGCGCTGACGGCGATCCGTGCGCGACGATCGAGCGGCAAGGGGCAGAAGGTCGAATCCTCGCTGCTCGACGCGATGCTGGCCCAGTCTCCGATGAACAACTGGTGGCAGGAAGAGGGTATTTCCTACATCAAGGCGGGGGATTCCGGCGCGGTCGACCGCTTTGGCCGGACCCGGCTGGTGACCGGCATGTTCGAATGCGGCGACGGCCTGTTCCTGCAGATCCATACCGGCGGCCAGGGCGGCTTCAAGGCGGCGATGGACCAACTGGGCTTTGGCGACCGGGTGTCGGTGGTCAAGGGCGCGGCGGAAATGTCGGTGCCATTGAGCGATGATGAATATCATATCGCCCGCGTCGAGATTTTCGATGCGTTCAAGGCGCGCCCGCGGGCCGAATGGATCGCGCTGTTCCAGGCGGCCGATGTGGCGGCGCTGCCGGTGCTGGAGCCGGCCGAAGTCTTGCTGGACGAGCAGGTGGAGTTTGTCGGGCAACGGATTGCGCTGCCGGACGCGGAATTCGGCACCATCTATCAGGCGGCACCGGCCGTGCGGTTCGATCGCACGCCCTGTGCCGCGCCGCGCCCGGCGCCGGCGATCGGCGCCGACAATGATGCGCTGGCCGACCTGATTGCGCGCAAGCGGGCCGAACTGGCGGCGGCGGGGAAACCGCTCGACCGGCCGCTCGAAGGTATCAAGGTGGTGGACTTCTCCTCCTTCTTCGCGGTGGGCTTTGGCGGGCGGCTGCTGTCGGACCTCGGGGCCGACGTCATCAAGGTGGAGACGCCCGACGGCGACCAGATGCGGCCGCTGCCCGATTGTTTCGACGCGGCGCAGCGCGGCAAGCGCGACATCGTGCTGAACCTGAAGCAGCCCGAGGCGCTGGAAGCAGCGCTGAAGCTGGTGGCGCAGGCCGATGTCGTCACCCATAATCTGCGCCCCGGCAAGGCCGACAAGCTGGGCATCGGCTATGAGGCGCTGTCGAAGATCAATCCGCGCCTGCTCTATGTCTATCTGCCCGGCTATGGCTCCAGGGGCCCCAAGTCGCTGCTGAAAAGCTTTGCGCCTTTGGTGTCGGGCTGGACCGGCCTGCTCTACGAAGGCGGCGGCGCGGGCAATCCGCCGACGCGGTCGGTGTTCGGCAATGAGGATTATAATAACGGCTTCCTGGGCGCGGCGGGCATATTGATGGGGCTGGAGCGGCGCGCGATCAGCGGCGTTGGCGACTATATGGAGATACCCCAGCTTCATTCGAGCCTGTGGACTACGTCCGAGCATTTCCTGGATGCCGACAAGCAGGTCGTCTACGGCTTCCGCCTCGACAAGGATCAGGCGGGCTATAATGCGCTCGACCGGCTCTATCGCACCAGCGACGGCTGGATCTGCATCGCCTGCCGGCAGGACGGGCGCTTCGCGGCGCTGGCGCGGGCGGTCGGTCAGGCCGGGCTGGTCGACGATCCGCGCTTTGCTTCGCCGAAGGAACGGTCGCTGCATGACGCGGCGCTGCTCGCGGCGCTGGAGCCCTGGTTTGCCGACAAGACGAGCGCGGAGGCCTTCGCCCTGCTCGATGCGGCGGGTGTACCGTGCGAGATACCGGCGGCGAAAAGCTGGGTGCGCGAGGCGCTGTGGCAGGACTGGGCGGTGACCAGCAACCGGGTGATCGAGAATTTCGATTCCATGTATGGCCATGTGCGCCAGTTCGGCAGCTTCATCCATCTGAGCGACACGCCGGGCCATGCACGCAAGTCCGCGCCGCGACTGGGCGAGCATACGCGGCAGATATTGGCCGAGATCGGCTATGCGCCGGACGCGATCGACGCGCTGATCGACAGCGGCAAGGCGATGCAGGCGGCGGACGTGACCGGCCGCATCCAGTCGCGGGTATCGGCCGCCTGAACCAACAGCAGATAATCGGGAAGAGGAACCCAAAGGGTGCAGTTGAACCTTCGTTACGACATGAACCGGCCGGATTTCGGCGCGCCGCATCCCGTGCTTTACCGCACCGCGATCGAGCAGGCGCAATGGGCCGACAAGCTGGGCTTTACCCAGGTGTTCCTGGCCGAGCATCATGGTGCGGAGGGCGGCTATTGCCCGTCCTCCATGGTGCAGGCGGCGTCGATCCTGGGGGCGACGGAGAATATCGTCGCGCATCTGTCGGCGCTGGTCGTCACCATGCACGATCCGCTGCGGCTGGCCGAGGATCTGGCGGTGCTGGACAATATCGCGCCCGGCCGGGTGTGGCTGACCGCGGGCATGGGCTATCGCCCGCATGAGTTCGAGATGTTCGGCAAGGACATCACCAAGCGGCTGGCGATCATGAACGAGGCGATGGCCACGCTGAAGCAGGCCTGGACCGGCGAGCCGTTCGAGTTTCGCGAGCGCACCGTGCGGGTGACGCCGGCCCCGGCGACGCCGGGTGGTCCCAAAATCTACATGGGCGGGTCGACCGACAAGTCGGCGATCCGCGCGGCCAAGGGCGGCTATCAATATTTCCCCGGCCATCCCGACCTGTTCACCCTCTACAAGGAAGAGCGGGAAAAGGCCGGCTTCCCGCCGCCTGAGGAACTGCGCACGCCGGCGGCGAGCTTCCTCTATGTCTCCGACGATCCCGACCGCGACTGGCCGCTGGTGGCGCCGCATGTCGCCTATGCTACCAACGCCTATGCCGAATGGGCCAAGGAGCGCGGTACCGGCCAGACACGTTACCAGCCCGCCGAGACGATCGAGGGGCTGAAGGCGATGCCGAACATCAAGGTGCTGACGCCTGACGAATGTTTCGAATATCTCAAGGGGCTGGGCCGGGGCACGGCCGTCACCTTCCACGCGCTGCTGGGCGGGCTGGACCCCGAAGTGTCGTGGCGCAGCCTGCGCCTGTTCGAGAAGGAAGTGCTGCCGCGCCTGCGCGCCGAGCCGGGCCTGCTGGAAAATCCGGGAGAATGAGCATGGAAGAACGCAATCGTCGCGGCACGCTGGCCGCCATGCTGGCGCTGCCGATTGGCATGGCCGCCGCCGCCGAAGCATCGGCCGCCGCGCCCAAGGGAAGGGGGAGCGGCATGGACATGGCCCAGCGGCTGGAAATCATCGAGTCCAAGCAGGCGATCACCGAACTCCTCTATGCCTATGCGCGGGCCAATGACCGGGCGGATGAGGCGCTGCTGCGATCGCTGTTCTGGCCGGAATCGACGCACAAACATGGCAAGTTCGAAGGCAAGTCGTCCGATTTCGTCGGCTTCGCCTTCAAGATCGTGTCGACGCTGAAATATGCCTGCCACCATATCACCAATGTCTCGGTGGATGTGAAGGGGGACAAGGCTTTTTCCGAATGCTATTATTTTGCGCAGCATCGGCGCGACCGCAAGGAAGGCGGGGGCGAGGAGGATGTGTTCTTCCAGGGCCGCTATCTCGACGATCTGGAGCGGCGGAACGGGGTGTGGAAGATCATCCGTCGCCGGGGCCTGTCCGACTATACTTCGCCGCCCGAACCGGCGCTGACGCCCTATGCCGACTGGCCGGCCGGGCAGCATAGCGAGAAATATCCGAGCGACGATTATTACAAGATGCGCCAGCAGTTTCTGGGCAGCTGATCCGTGCGGGCGCTGATGTGCGAGGCGCATGGCGCGCCCGAGCAACTGGCGTTTCGTGATGTGCCCGTGCCCCAACCGGGGCCGGGCGAGATCAGGCTGGCGGTGCGGGCGGCGAGCGTCAATTTCCCCGACGCGCTGATGATCCAGAATCTCTACCAGACCAAGCCGCCCTTACCCTTCATCCCCGGCGGCGAGGCGGCCGGGGTGGTCGATGCGATCGGCGAGGGTGTCAGCGGCTTTCGCATCGGCGACCGGGTGGCGGCGATCCCGTTCCAGGGCGCCTTTGCCGAGCAGGCGGTGGCGCCGGCCTTCCGCACCAGCATCATTCCCGATGCGATGGGCTTCGACGTCGCGGCCGGTTTCACCATGGTCTATGCGACGGCGCTGCACGGGCTGCGCCAGCGCGGGCGGTTGCAGGCCGGCGAGACGCTGCTGGTGCTGGGCGCAGCGGGCGGCGTGGGACTGGCGGCGGTGGAGATCGGCAAGCGGATGGGCGCGCGGGTGATCGCGGCGGCGTCCAGCGCGGAAAAGCTGGAACTGGCGCGGGCGCATGGCGCGGACGAGACGGTCAATTATGCGCAGGTCGACATCAAGCAGGCGGTGAAGGCGCTGGCCGGGGAGCGCGGTGTGGATGTGATCTTCGATCCGGTCGGTGGCGATCTGGCCGAGCCGGCCTTCCGCACCATGGGCTGGGACGGGCGCTATCTGGTGGTCGGCTTTGCCGCCGGAACCATACCGGCGATCCCGTTGAACCTGCCGCTGGTGAAGACGGCGTCGATCGTCGGCGTGACATGGGGGATGCACAGCCGGCGCGAGCCGGACATCCATGCGGCCAATATGGCGCAGCTTTATGACTGGTATGAGCAGGGCGGATTGCGGCCGGCGATTGGCGCGCGCTTCGGCTTTGACGAGAGCCGGGAAGCGATCCGCTGGATCATGGATCGCAAGGCGCAGGGCAAGGTGGTGATCGAGATGGCCTGATCGGGTCATTACAGGGTCATGCTCAGGTCATCGTCGCGAAGTTCACACCGTTGATCATCGAAAATCTGGGCGGTTTGACGCGCAAACGCGCCGCCAAAGTCACGCCGACGCGACAGCCACGCGACATTGGGGTCACGCCCGCGCGTCTGTGACGCGACACGAACGCGCCCCTTGGGTCACGCCTGGCATTGAAGCCGATCGGCTGGTCCATGGCGGAGTATGGAGCAGAAAAGCGCGCAGTAGGAAAGCGGCGATCAGGCCGGGGCGGCCGGCCAGTTGACGAGCGGGGCGCCGGCGATGGCGGTGCGGGCCTGGACGATCATGCCCTTGCCGCGCGAGACCACATAGAGCGTGCGGCGATCCGGCCCGCCCCAGCAGAGATTGGTCGGCATGGCGATCTTTTCGCCGGCGGGATCATGGAGGATGTCGACCTTGCGACCCTGTGGCGTCAGCGCGACCAGCCGGTTGGAAAAGGGCAGGGTGATCCAGAGATTGTCGGCCATGTCGAAGGCGATGCCGTCGCAATAGCCCAGCGCCGCTTTTTCCTGCGGCGGCAGTGCCAGGATCGCCTTGACCGTCTGGTCGGGGACGACGGTGCCCAGTTGCGGGCCGAAATCCTGCGGGTCGGCAAGGGTGCCGTCGGCGTTGCGGCGCCAGCGGCGGATGCGTCCTTCGGCGGTCAGCGAGGCATAGAGATGGCGTTCGTCCCGGTCGAGGCAGACGCCGTTCACCCCGCGCAGGTCGCGCGCGACGATCGCGGCGCTGCCGTCGGGCCGGACCATGTAGATGAAACCGGCCGGCGTGGTGGTGCCGATATTGGCGACCGGCCCCCAACTGCTGTGGGTGCAATAGATGCAGCCATCGCGCGCGGTGGTGGGGCCGTTGGAGGCGACAAGTTGGCGTCCCTCCAGTTCCGAGACGAGCGTTTCGACCGCGCCGGTTTCGAGGCTGATGCGCTGGAGCGGGCCGGGCTGCTGCTTGAGCAAGCCCATATTGGCAACGATCACGCGGCCCTGCGCATCGACGGCGACGCCATTGGCAGCGAGCGGGGCGCCGACCTGCCGCAGCGGCTGGCCGGGCATCAGGACACCGATCGCGCCGCCGCTGTTGGACAGGAACAGGCGGCCGTCGGGGGCGCTGGCGACACCCTCGGCATGGTCGAGGCCGTCGATGACCAGGCTGAAATTCGCCGGGGTCAGGGGCGCCGGGACCGTGGAGGCACGCGGCGTGCCGGCGCGGGTGCAGCCGGCGAGCGCGAGCGCCGCGCCGCCGAGCAGGGCCGTGCGCCGGTCCAACTGCATGTCAGCGAACCGGCGCGAAGCCGGCGATGCGGTGATCGCCCGCCTCGACCGGGCGGAAGCGCAGGCGCATGTCGCAGGCCGGTTCCACGCCGTCGTCATCGACCAATATGCCCGCGATCCGCACGCCTGGCGCATCGTCGGGCTCGAACAGGATGACGGTGTAGGGGACTTCTGCCTTATGGTCGCCGGGCAGCAGGCTGCGGATCACGGTGGTGAAGCTATAGGCCTTGCCCTCGGCCGAAACCGGACGCCATTCCAGCTCGGCATCGGGCTTTCCGGGGACGACCTCTGGCGGATACCAGACCCATTCGCCAGTTTCGGCGTCGGCGGTGATGCGCAGTTCGCCGGCATCGAGGCCGTCGTAGAAACCCTGGAACAGCGGGTCTTCCAGATGGACGGGATAGATGGGAATGCCCATGGTCAGTCCCTCGCAAGGATGGTGGTGGAATGATTATTGCCGCCCAGGCCAGCAACCGCGCAGAGGCGGGCGTCGGGCACCTGGCGATCGCCTTCCTGCCCGCGGAGCTGTCGCACGGCCTCGATCAGCAGGTTGATGCCGGGGACATAGCCGCCCGACATATGACCGCCGCTGGTGTTGACCGGCATCCGGCCGCCCGGTTTTGCATGGCCGGCGGCGTAGAAGCGCGCGCCTTCGCCACGATCGCACAGGCCCAGCATCTCGGTCTGGACGATGGCCGAGATGGAGAAGCCGTCATAGACCTGGGCGAGGTCCAGATCCTTGGGATCGACCCCGGCCATGGCATAGGCCTGCGCCGCCGAATCCCAGCCGGGATAGTCGAAGGTGCAGGGCTTCTGCGTGAACAGCACGCCATGGGGATAGTTGTTGTAGCCGATGCCGACGCCCTGCACCGAGATCACTGGATGGGGCAGATCGCGGGCAGCCTCCACCGCGCTCACCACATAGGCGCCGCCGCCATCGGTGGTGAGGCAGCAGTCGGCGACCCGCAGCGGGGTCGAGATCATCGGCGTCTGGCGATAGGCGTCGAGGTCCATCGGATCGCGCTTCTGCGCGCTCGGCGTCAGCGCCGCCCAGGCACGGTAGGTCATCGAGACGGAGGCCAGTTCCGCCTCGCTCATGCCGAATTCATGGGCGTAGCGATTGGCCATGGTGGCGAAATAGGTGGGCTGGCCGAAGAAGCCGGCGGGCATTTCCAGCCCGGCCTTCTGCGGCTCGCGCGCGTGGAAGCCGTAGACGCCGCCCGGCTTGGTCGAGCGGATTGCATAGGGGACGAGGACATGGCGGGCGAGCCCGGCCTCGATCGCCAGTTGCGCCAGCCGCAGCGCGTCACCGGTGGTGGCGGTGCCGCCCGCCGTGTCGGCAACGGCAGTGAAGCGCCGGGTGGCGGCGCCGATCGCATGGGCGACCTCCTCCGAGGGGTGGCCGACATATTTGTTGCTGACATGGCCGTCGATATCGGCGGGGGTAAGGCCCGCATCGGCGATCGCGGCCAGGCTGGCGCGGGTCATCATCTGCATCACCGTTTCCTCGCCCTTGCGCAGGAACGCGGTTTCGCCAATGCCGGTGATGGCGATTTTATTGCCCTTCATCATGCGTCCTTGAACCCCTTGCCCTGTGCCACAAGTCGCTCGATCAGCGGCGACGGGGTGAAGGCGGCGCCATGCGCGGCCTCCAGCGCCTTCAATCGGTCGAGGACGGTGGGAAGCCCCTGGAGATCGGCCCAGAACATCGGGCCGCCGCGATATTTGGGCCAGCCATAGCCGGTGATCCAGACGATATCGACGTCGGACGCGCGCGAGGCGATGCCTTCGTCGAGGATGCGGGCGCCTTCATTCACCATGGCGAAGAGGATGCGGTCCTGGATTTCCGCGTCGCTGACATCGCGGCGGACGATGCCCTGCTTCGCGGCGAAATCCTCGATCACCTGCATCGCGACCGGCGAGGGGGTCTGTTTGCGGTTCTCGTCATAATCGTAGAAGCCGCCCTTCGTCTTTTGCCCATGGCGGCCCATTTCGTTGAGGATTTCGCGGACATTGGCGGAGCTGGTCGTCTTGGGATTCCAGCCGACATCGAGCCCGACCAGGTCGCGCATCTGGAAATGGCCCATGGCAAAGCCGAAGTCATAGAGCACCTTGTCGACCGCCCAGGGCGTGGCCCCTTCAAGGATAAGCTGGTCCGCTTGCGTATTGCGGGCGGCGAGGATGCGGTTGCCGACGAAACCATAGCCATTGCCGACCAGCACGCCGATCTTGCCGATCGTCTTGGCGAGCTTCATGGCGGTGGCGATGATTTCCGGCTTCGTGTCTTTGGTGCGGACCACCTCCAGCAGCTTCATGACATTGGCGGGCGAGAAGAAATGGAGGCCGACGACGCTGTCGGGCCGGCTGGTGGCGGCGGCGATGTCGTCAATGTCGAGATAGGAGGTGTTGGTGGCGAGGATGGCGCCCGGCTTGGCGATCTTGTCCAGTTTGCCGAAGACTTCGCGCTTCACGTCGATCTGCTCGAACACCGCTTCGATGATGAGGTCGCAATCGGCCAGATCCTCCATCGCGATCGACCCGGTGAGCAGGCCCATGCGGGTGTCGACATCCTCGGGCTTCATCTTGCCCTTCTTGGCGGTCGTATCATAATTGCCGCGGATGATGCGCAGGCCGCGGAACAGCGCCTCCTCGTTGGTTTCGACCAGGGTGACGGGGATGCCGGCATTGGCGAAGTTCATCGCGATGCCGCCGCCCATGGTGCCGGCGCCGATGACGCCGACCTTGGCGATCGGCAGGACGGCGGTGTCGGCGGGCAGGCTGTCGACCTTGGCGGCCTGACGCTCGGCGAAGAAGACATGGCGCTGGGCGGCGGACTGGCTGTCGGCCTGAAGCTCGTTGAACAATTGGCGCTCGAAGGTCATGCCTTCGTCAAAGGGCAGTTCGAGGGACGCCTCGACGCAGCGGATGATCGCTTCGGGGGCGTTGAAACCACGGAATTTGCGGGCATTGGCCTTGCGGAAATCGGCGAAGATTTCGGGCTTGCCGCGTGCCTCGTCCAGCTTCTCGGTGCGGTCGCGGACCTTGAGCAGCGGGCGGCCTTCGTCGAGCACGCGCTGGGCAAGGGCGATGGCGTCGGCGCGCAACTGGCCTTCGGCGGCGAGTTCGTCGATCAGGCCCATTTCCTTCGCGGCTTTTGCCGAGACCGGGCTGCCGGCGGTCATGAGGTCCAGCGCCTTTTCGACGCCGACGATGCGGGGCAGGCGCTGGGTGCCGCCAGCGCCGGGCAGCAGGCCCAGATTGACTTCGGGCAGGCCGCATTTGGCCGAGGGAACGGCGATGCGATAATGGGCGACGAGCGCGAGTTCGAGGCCCCCGCCCAGCGCCGTGCCATGGATGGCGGCTATCACCGGCTTTGTGGCATTCTCCACCACCAGCTGCAGGTTGCGCAGCGTGGGTTCGACCGGCGGCTTGCCAAATTCGGTGATGTCCGCGCCGGCAAAGAAGGTGCGGCCTTCGCAGATCAGCACCATGGCGCCGACCGCCGGATCGCCGATGGCGGTCTCGACCGCGCTGGCGACGCCCTGGCGCACGGCGTTGGAGAGGGCGTTCACCGGCGGCGAATTGACCGTGATGACCGCGATGGAGCCTTCCACCGCATAGGTGACGACGTCATTGACCTTCATTCAAGCCTCTGTGCGTTTGGGCGCCCGGCTGGCCGGCAGACTGCGCGGCCAGCACCTGACGGGCGCGTTGGCGGAAATAATGCTGGAGCCCGGCGATCTCGTCGTCGGTCAGTTCCTGGAAGCGCGGCATGCCCCGTTCGCGCAGGATGCCGTTGTGCAGCACATCCTTCATGCTGGCGGTGTCGAGCGGGACGCCCGACTGGAGCAGGTCCGGCGCGGCCCCGCCCGACACGGCGTTGGCGCCATGACAGATGGAGCAGCGCTGGCCAAAGACGGTGGCGCCGATGGCGGCCTTTGCCGGATCGACCGTGAAGGCAGGATCGTCGATCACCGGCATGTCGACGGGATCTGCCTTCGGCAGCGCGGCCTTGCCATCGAGGGCGAAGGTCAGGACGCGCCATTGCTGGGTGCGGTAATTCCATTCGCGCGGCAGGCCGATGGCGGTTGGGAAGCGGGAGCCGGCAATGACCGTCACATATTGCCGGCCGCGGGCGCGATAGCTGATCGGCTGGGCCATCACGGCGGTCTGGGCGTCGAACGACCAGAGCGGCTTGCCGCTGGTGGCGGCATAGGCGACGAACTTGCCGCCGGCATTGCCCTGGAACAGCAGGTTGCCGGCCGTGGTCGCGGTGCCGCCGCCGCCGCGCAGGCCGGGCATGGGAATGCGCCAGGCTTCGCTCTGCGTCACCGGGTTCCAGGCGAGCAGGAAGCTGGTGGCGGGGCGATCGGGGGTGACGCCGGGCGGCGGCGCGCCGGTGCCGACGCTGAGGCGCTGGCCATCGAGATGCTTCCAGCCCGCGAGCGGTTCGGCCGGGTCGATATAGGCGCGGCCCTGGTCCATCGTCGGGATATAGACGAGGCCGCTGCCCGGATTGAAGGACATCGCCTCGATATTATGGGCGCCAAAGGGCGAGGGATAGACGATCGCAGCCTTGCCGCCGGGATAGCGGGCGGCGGGGTTCTCGATCGGCCGGCCGCTCTTCACGTCGATGCCGCTGGCCCAGTTGACCGGCACGATGTTGCGGGCGGAGATCAGCTTTCCGGTGGCGCGGTCGATGACGTAGAAGAAGCCGTTCTTGGGCGCGTGCATCAGCACGTCGCGCTCGCGCCCGTCGATCTTCAGCCGGGCGAGTTCCATGTCCATCGCCGAGTTGAAGTCCCAGGTCTCGCCCGGATTGGTCTGATAATGCCAGACATATTCGCCGGTGTCGGCGTCGAGCGCGACGATCGAGCAGAGGAAGAGATTGTCGCCGCCGCCCGGACTGCGGATCTTCTGGTTCCAGGGCGAACCATTGCCGACGCCGATATAGATGCGGTTATATTTGGGGTCATAGGCCATGGCGTTCCAGGCGGTGCCGCCGCCACCATATTTCCACCACTCGCCGGTCCAGGTCTTGGCGGCCATCGCCATCGCCTTGTTCTCGAAGCCGAGTTTCGGGTCGCCGGGCACGGTGTAGAAGCGCCAGAGCTGCTTGCCGGTCTTCTGGTCATAGGCGGTGACATAGCCGCGGATCGGGGCGAAATCGGCGCCGCCATGGCCGATCAGCACCTTGCCGTTGAACACCCAGGGCGCGCCGCTGATATAGCGTTCGTCATCCTTGCCGATGGTCTGGGTCGACCAGAGCCTGTGCCCAGTGCGGGCATTGATGGCGATCAGCCGGCCGTCGATCGTGCCGACATAGACGGCGCCATTATCATAGGCGATGCCGCGACTGCCCCAGGCGCCGCGCATCTTCTTGTCGGCGACCTTCCAGCTTTGCGGATCATAGGTCCATAGCTCATGGCCGGTGACGGCGTCGACCGCGTGGACGACGCTGTAGCCCGAGGCATAGTATAGGATGCCGTCGACCGCGATCGGTGCGGTCAGGCTGGAGCCGCCGCCTTCGATATCCTGATACCAGGCGAGGCCGAGCCGGCCGACATTATGGTCGTTGATGTCCTTCAACGGACTGTAATGATTTTCATCGATGCCGCCATAGCCGGGCCAGTCGGTGCCGTCGCGCCGGGCCTGGCCGGAGGGCACGCAGGCGGCGAGCAGGGCCAGAAGCGGCAGAGTGAGGGACGCAAGCCGCATGAAGATCAGCCCCCGATCGTCCGGTCGGACGGCCAGAAGCGCTGGCGCAGCGCCTTCTTGTTGACCTTGCCCATGATGGTACGGCCGATATCGTCGACCATCTCATAGCCGCGCGGGCATTTATAACCGGCAAGGCTGGCGCGGCAGAAGGCGTTGAGTTCGTCGGCGCTTGGCGGATCGGCCGGATCGCGCGGGATCACCAGTGCGCGGGCTTCCTCGCCCATCTCCGCATTGGGGGCGGCGACCACGGCGATGTCGGCCACCTTGGGATGGCGCAGCAGCACATGTTCGGATTCCGCCGGATAGATGTTGACGCCGCCCGACACGATCATGTCGGACACGCGATCGGTGATGAAGAGATAGCCCGCATCATCGACATAGCCCATTTCGCCCAGGGTGAAGATGCCGGGTGCGATATGGGCGGCGGCGGTTTTCTCCGGGTCGCCGCGGTAGACGATGCCATGGCCGCTGGTGTCGCGAAAATAGACCTGGCCAACTTCGTTGGCGCCCAGTACCGCGCCGTCGTCGCCATAGATGACGGTTTCGAACGGCGCGAGGGCGCGGCCGACCGATCCGGGTCGCTCCAACCATTCGGGCGAGGTGATGAAGGTGGTGGAGCCGGCTTCGGTGCCGCCATAGGCCTCCACCAGCACCGGGCCGAACCAGTCGATCATCGCCTGCTTGACGGCGCGCGGGCAGGCCGCGCCGGTATGGGCGAGGCGCTGGATGCTGGAGACGTCATATTTC
Source organism: Sphingomonas sp. S-NIH.Pt3_0716 (assembly GCF_003950715.1). Lineage (NCBI taxonomy): Bacteria > Pseudomonadati > Pseudomonadota > Alphaproteobacteria > Sphingomonadales > Sphingomonadaceae > Sphingomonas > Sphingomonas sp. S-NIH.Pt3_0716. The sequence goes on from NZ_QLJK01000033.1 coordinate 18,110, forward strand.
GCGCGCACCTCTTCCGGCAGGGCGAGCATGCGCTGGAAATGGGTGGGCACCATGACCGATCCGGCGACCCGATATTTTTCGATCAGGGCAAGCGCCTTTTCCGCGTCGAAATGCTCGACCGTGATGAGGCTCATGCCGCCGAAGACGTTGCGGGCCATGCCGAGCGGGCCGGTATGGTAGAGCGGGCCGACGGCGATGCCGGGCGAGGGGGTGATGCGGGCGCGCACGGTTTCCGCCAGCGCCTGCACCGTGGCGACGCGCGGGAAATATTGCGGCGGGGTCTCGGTCGCCTTGGGCCGGCCGGTGGTGCCGGAGGTATAATGGAGATGGGGCAGCGGTGGCACGCTGGGGTCCGGCTCCGCGGGCGAGGCGGCGGCGAGCCACGCTTCCCAATGGATCACGCCCTCACGATCGGGGCAGCGCCAGCCGATGACGGTGGCGAGGCGGGCCTCGGCCGCGGCGGCGAGGCCCGCCTCCATCGTTTCGGGGCCGACCAGCAGCGCGACGGCGCCGCTGTCCTTGAGGATATAGGCGGCCTCCGACGGGGTGAGGTGGAAGCTGACCGGGACGCTGGAAATGCCGGCCTCCAGACAGGCAACATAGGCGATCACGGTTTCGGCGCTGTTGGGCGCGAAGACGGCGACCCGGCGTTCGTGCAGGTCGAGGCCGTTCAAGGCGTTGGCGGCGCGGTTGAGCAGGTCATCCAGTTGCAGCCAGTCGAGCGAGACACGCTCGTCCGTCAGCGCCATGTCGGTGCGACGGTCGGGCGCGACAGCCTGGAGGGTGAGTGACATCAGGCGTCCTTTCAGGCGGCCGGCGCGTGGACGGCACGCGCGGTGATGGTGGGGGCGAGGTAGCGCAGGGCCATGCGGAAGGAGAGCAGGGCGACGACCGAGCAGACGGTGACGACCACCGCCAGCGACTGGCCCAGCGCGGCTTCGGACCGGAAGACATATTGGGTGAGCGCGGCGACGATCGCCGGGCCGGCGCCCAGGCCCAATATGGTGAAGACGAACAGGAAGAAGGCCAGCATCCGTGCGCGGATCGTGGCCGGCGCGATCAGCCCCATGATCGAGGAGACATAGACCATGAAGGGCACGGTGATGAACTGCGCCACGCAGTAGCAGACCAGGAAGACATAGACGTTGGTGGCGAAGAACATATAGGCGATCACCGGCAGGAAGCCGAGGATCAGCCAGCTGTAGAAGCGCAGATGGGCGTCCTTCATGCCGCGCATGAACAGGCGATCGACGATCCAGCCGTTGATCACCAGCGACACGGCCGAAACGATGTTCATCAGGCTCAACGCCACGCCATATTGCACCGGCTTCCAGCCGAAATGCCGTTCGATATAGGCGGGCACCCAGTTGGTCATCGAATAGCCGCACATGGCAAGGCAGGATGTGCCGACCAGCATCAGCGCCAGCAGCCGCCAGTTCTGGCGCACGAATCCGGCGATCGCGCCCTTTTCCGCAACCGGGCGCGCGGCCCTGGTCGCGCCGCGGCGGCCCGGTTCGGGAAAGGTGAAGACCAGCAGGGCGATCAGCAGGCCGGGCACGCCGACCATCATCATCACCAGCTGCCAGGGCTGGGCCGGGCCGTGAAAGGGAATATGGATGCCGCTATGCGCGGCGGCGAAGGCGATGGCGACGCCGCCCAGTGCGAAGGCGGTGGCCGACCCCACTTTGCCGGCCATCTGGAAGGTGGAGGTGGCGCGGGTCAGCAGGCGCGGCGGGAAGGCGTCGGCAATCAGCGAATAGGCGGCGGGCAGCAGCGCCGCCTCCCCCACGCCGACGAAGATGCGGCCGACCAGCAGCGCCTCATAGCTTTGCGCGAAGCCGCAGGCGGTGGTGGCGACGGCCCAGAGCGCGACGCCGCCGAAGATGATCCAGCGGCGCGAATAACGGTCCGCAGCCCAGCCGAGCGGCAGGCCGAAAATGGCATAGAAGATGGCGAAGGAGGTCGAGGTGATCATGCTGACCTGGACATCGCTGAGCAGCAGATGCGCCTTGATCGGCGTGACCAGCATCGACACGATCAGCCGGTCGACCCAGGACAGGACATAGAGGCCGAACAGCACCGCCACCATCCACCAGGCGGTGCCCAGTTGCTGGGTGTCGCCACCGTCCGGGGCTTTCTCCTGGCTGGTCATCAGCATGATCCTTCCCTTCGCCCTCTTGCGTCTCTCAGCGTTGCGGCAATGCGTTGAGTTCGGCGATCTTGAGCTTGCCGAGCTGGGCCATGTGCACCTCGTCCGGCCCGTCGGCGAGGCGCAGATAGCGCGCATTCATGAAGGCGGCGGCAGGCGGGAAGTCGCTGGCCATGCCGATGCCGCCGAACACCTGCATCGCCCGGTCGGCAACCGTCTGGGTCATGCGCGGCGCGACGATCTTGATCGCGGCGATCAGATCCTTGGCGACCTTGTTGCCATGGCGGTCCATCGCGTCGGCGGCCTTGAGCGTCAGTAGCCGGGCCTGTTCGATCTCGCAGAAGGACAAGGCGATATCCTGGCGGATGCTGCCCTGATCGGCGAGCTTGCGGCCGAAGGCGACGCGGCTGTCGACGCGGCGGGCCATATATTCGAGCGCGCGCTGGGCCTGGCCGATGAGGCGCATGCAGTGGTGGATGCGGCCCGGCCCCAGGCGGCCCTGGGCGATCTCGAACCCGCGTCCTTCGCCCAGGATCAGATTTTCCCTGGGCACGCGCACATCCTTGAAGACCATTTCGGCATGGCCGCCGGGCGAGTGGACGGCGTTCATCACGTCGAGCGGGCGGACGATCTCGATCCCCGGCGTGTCGGCCGGGATCAGGATCTGCGAATGCTGCTGGTGGCGGGGCCGGTCTGCATTGGGGGTGCGGCCGAGCAGGATATAGACTTTGGTCAGCGGATCGAGCGCGCCCGAAATCCACCATTTGCGGCCATTGATGACATAGTGGTCGCCATCGGCGACGATCGTCGTTTCGACATTGGTGGCGTCGGACGAGGCGACGCCCGGCTCGGTCATGACATAGCAGGAGCGAATATCGCCCGCGAGCAGGGGCTTGAGCCACTTCTCCTGCTGCTCGGGCGTACCGTAGCGGGCGAGCACCTCCATATTGCCGGTATCGGGCGCGGAGCAGTTATAATATTCGGACGATCCGATCACCCTGCCCATCAGTTCGGCCAGCGGCGCATATTCGAGGTTGGTGAGGCCCGGACTCCAGGCCCCATATTCATGCGGCAGGAACAGGTTCCACAGGCCGGCTTCCTTTGCCTTCGCCTTGATCGTCTCGGTGCCCGGCCAGCGCTGCCACAGATGGGCGGGATCGTGGTGGAAATGATCCCGTTCCTTCTCGATCGGATAGACATGGGCGTCCATGAAATCGGTGAGTTGCGCCCGCAGCGCCTGCACCTTGTCGGAATATTCGAAATCCATGCGATCGGTCCTTTTGGGAAATGGGGCGAAGGCGGCCAGGGGATCAGGTCAGCGTCAGGCCGCCGTCCACGATCAGCGTCTGCCCGCAGATGTAGGTGGAGAGGGGGGAGGCGAGGAACAAAGCGACGCCGGCCATCTCCTCCACCGAGCCGAAGCGGCCGAGCGGGATGCGCGACAGCGCGCGGTCGCGCCGCTCGTCATTGTCCATCGTCACCTTGGTCATCTTGGTATCGACCAGGCTGGGGGCGATGCCGTTGACGCGGATGCCCTCGCCCGCCCAGGCGATGGCGAGCGCGCGGACCAGATTGACCGCGCCGGCCTTGGACGCGGCATAGGCGGGGTTGCCGAAGGTCGCCTTGAACCCGCCGATCGAACTGACGACGATGACGGCGCCCTTGGTGGCGGCCAGCGCATCCTTGAAGCGGTTGGAGATGTGGAGGATGGAGTCGAGATTGACCGCCATCACCTTGTTCCAGCCGTCGACCTCGAACTCCTGGCGGCGATAGAGGACGGCGCCCTGCGAATGGATGAGGATGTCGAGCGCATCGAACGGGGCGGGCGCTGCGGCGATCGCGGAGGGATCGCTGACATCGACCTGGGTATAGCCGATATTGTCGAGGTCCGACCCTTCCTCGCCGGCATAATCGGCGGCGCTGGCGCGGGTGCCCCAGACATGGACGCGGGCGCCGCGCTTCAGGAAGGCCTGGGCCATGCCATTGCCGATGCCGCTCGATCCGCCGACCACCAGCACCGTCTTTCCGGTGAAGTCCAGTTCATTGCCCAAGGGGGAACATCCTTCCTGCATGTCAGCGGATCAGCGCCTGGGCGCGGTCGAAAAGGTGGATGGCGCGGCTGTGCAGCCGGTCGCCGGTATCGCGTGGCGCCTTGCCGGCGCAGGCGCGGGCATGGGTGCCCTCCAGCAGGATGCCGAGCTTGTAGCAGGCGAGGACATGATACCAGTCGACCGCCGACAGATTGCGCGCGGAGCCGGCGCCATAGCGCGCGACCAGTTCGGCGGGCGTCGGGAAACCCTCCCACGGCGTGACCGACACGGTGCTGGCGCCGCTGCCGTCGGGCCAGGTTGCCAGCACCCAGCCGAGGTCGAGCAGCGGATCGCCGATCGTCGCCAGTTCCCAGTCGATGATCGCGGCAAGATCGCCGCTGTCGGGGCGGTACATGACATTGGCGAGATGATAGTCGCCATGCATGATGCCGGGAGTGAAATCCGCCGGGCGGTGCCGTTCCAGCCAGGCGGCGATGGCGTCGACGCTGGGGAGCGCCTGCGGCCCGGTCCAGTCGGCAAATTCGCCATAGCTGGCAAGCTGGCTGCGCCAGCGATCGACCTGGCGGCCGAGGAAATTGTCGGGCCGGCCGAAATCGGCGAGGCCCAGCGCCTGATGATCGAGCGCGCCCAATGCGGCGATGCCGTCGACCAGCGCCAGGCCCATGGCATGGCGCATCGCGGGCGATCCGGCATGGGGCATGGGCAGCTGGCCGACCGGATTGAAGCCATCGACCGGCTCCATCAGGTAGAAGGCGACGCCCAGCACATCCTCATCGCCGCAATCGGCGATCAGCGCAGGATGGGGGACATTGGTGTCGGCGATGGCGCGCAGCAGCCGCGCCTCGCGCCGCATGGTTTCATTGCTGTTGGGGCGGGGGTGTACCGGCGGGCGACGGAAGATATAATCGCGGCCGTCGCGGGTCAGGCGCAGCAGGATATTCTGCGTCCCCCCGGCAAGCGGCGTCACGTTGTCGATCGGACCGGAGCCAAGCCCCTGATCCGTCATCCACGTCGCCAGCGACTCGATGTCGACCGCTGATTCCACTTAGGCATCCCTCGCTTTTTTCGACTGTTAGCCGTCGATTAGGTCAATTGGATAATGCACTTGACGAACCATCATTGCAATGAGAAATTGCACTCATGGTCAGACTTCAACTCGCCAAGGCCGAAGATGCCACCCGCGGATCCGCTGCCGAGCAGATCAAGCAGGTGGCGTTGCGCCTGTTCGCCGAAAAGGGCGTCGATGGCGTGACCGTGCGCGAGATTGCGGCGGCGGCGGGGCAGAAGAATCACGGTGCCGTCAGTTACTATTTCGGGTCGAAGGAGGCGCTGGTCCGGGCGCTGGTGATGGATGGGGCGATGGCGCTGGAGCGGGAGCGCAATGCGGCGCTCGACGGGCTGGAGGCGCAGGGCGGGCCGCGCACGATCCGCGAAGTGGTGGAGATATTGGTGCGGCCGGTGCTGGCGCTGCCCGATAGCCATTATGTCCAGTTCATCGTCATCTTTGCCATGACCCATCGCGACATGATGCTGGATGCGATCGATCCGGCCTGGAACAATGCCTATGGCCGGTGCCTCGATCATCTGCGGGGCATGATGGCGGATCTGCCGGTGGCGCTGCAGAACCAGCGCTTCGTGTTCATGGGGGCTTACCTCAGCGCCGTGCTGTCGGCCCGGCAGCGCGCGCTGGCCGACGAGAGCCGGGCGCATCCGATGTGGGGCAGCGAGGCGAGCGTCGAGCATTTCCTGCAGACGCTGGTGGCGTTGCTGGAAGCGCCAGCGGACCTGCCGGCGGCGATGCTGAGGCAACTGGGACAACGCGGCGGCGCTATTCCGGATCGACCTGGCCCTGTCGGTTGAACCGGGGCGCAATCACAATCAGAACATAGAAGACGAAACAAGCGGAGCGGGATGATGGTAGTTACGGAAAGGATCGGCGAAGCGGAGCACGCGCGCACGGCAGAACTGCTGGCGATGCCGCTGGCCGAACTGATGGCGCAGGCGGCGGCGCTGCGCGACGAAGGCCATGGCCGGGTACAGAGTTGGTCGCGCAAGATCTTCATTCCGCTGACCCAGCTATGCCGCAATCTCTGCCATTATTGCACCTTCTCGCAGCCGCCCCGGCCGGGCGAGAATGCCTATATGACGCGCGAGGAGGTGTTGGCAGTGGCGCGCGCCGGCAAGGCGGCCGGCTGTACCGAGGCGCTGTTCACGCTGGGCGACAAGCCGGAATTGCGCTTCGTCGCCGCGCGCGAGGAACTGGCGCGGCTGGGGCATGACAGCACCCTGTCCTATCTGGCGGAAATGGCGGCGCTGGTGCGCGACGAGACCGGGCTGCTGCCGCATATCAATGCCGGGGTCATGAGCCGCGAGGAAATGGCCGGTCTGCGCCGGGTGTCGGTGTCGCAGGGGCTGATGCTGGAGTCGGTGTCCGACCGGCTGTGCCGCAAGGGTGGCGCCCATTATCGCTCGCCCGACAAGGAGCCGGCGGCACGGCTGGAGACGATCCGGCTGGCCGGTGAACTGGCCATCCCTTTTACCACCGGCATCCTGATCGGCATAGGCGAGACGCGCGAGGAACGGATCGAGGCGCTGGAGGCGATCCGCGACCTGCAGGACGGCTATGGCCATATTCAGGAAGTGATCGTCCAGAATTTCCGGGCCAAGGAACGCACGGTCATGGCCGATGCGCCCGAACCGGACATGGACGATCTGCTGTGGACGATCGCGGTGGCGCGGCTGATCCTGGGGCCAGAGATGAATATCCAGGCGCCGCCCAACCTGTCGGCGGCGGACTTCCCCCGGCTGATGGCGGCGGGGATCAACGATTGGGGCGGGGTGTCGCCGGTGACGCCCGACCATGTGAACCCGGAAGCCCCCTGGCCGGCGGTCGAGCGGCTGCGCACCGCGACCGAGGGCGAAGGGCGGATGCTGGTCGCCCGGCTGCCGGTCTATCCCGCCTATGCGCAGGATAATGAGCGCTGGCAGGACCAGGCGATGGTCCGCCATGTGCTGGCCCATGCCGATGCGATGGGCTTTGCGCGCGAGGATAGCTGGTCGCCGGGCATCGCGCTGGAGCCGCGGGTGACACGCCCGTCGGCGCTGCCGGTCGATCCCGCGATCGCGGCGATCGTCGACCGGGCGATGGCCGGGGCGCTGCTGGAAGAAGCCGAGATCGAGGCGCTGTTCACCGCGCGCGAGACCGACTTGGAACATGTCTGCGCCAGCGCGGATGCGCTGCGGATGCAGGAGATGGGTGACACGATCAGCTATGTCGTCAACCGCAACATCAACTACACCAATATCTGCGCCTATAAATGCAGCTTCTGCGCCTTTTCCAAGGGCGACAAGGCGGAGGCGCTGCGCGGCAAGCCCTATGACCTGGACCTGGAGGAAGTCGTCCGCCGCACCCGCGAGGCATGGGAACGGGGCGGCACCGAAGTCTGCCTGCAGGGTGGCATCCACCCCCATTATACCGGCGACACCTATCTGAACCTGGCCCGCGCGGTGAAGGCGGCGGTGCCCGAGATGCACATCCACGCCTTTTCCCCGCTGGAAGTGTGGCAGGGGGCGGCGACGCTGGGCCTGCCGGTCGAGGACTTCCTGCGCCGGCTGAAGGCGGTGGGGCTCGACACGCTGCCCGGCACGGCGGCCGAGATACTGGATGACGAGGTGCGGGCGATCATCTGCCCGGACAAGCTGGACACGGCGCAATGGCTGGAGGTGATCGAGACCGCGCATCGCGTCGGCTTCACCACCACCGCGACGATCATGTTCGGCCATGTCGACACGCCGCGCCACTGGGCGAGACACCTGATCCGCATCCGCGACCTGCAACGGCGGACCGGCGGCTTCACTGAGTTCGTGCCCTTGCCCTTCGTTCATATGGAGGCGCCGATGGGCGTGCGCGGCCAGTCGCGCCATGGCCCGACCTTCCGCGAGGTGCGGCTGATGCATGCGGTCGCGCGGCTGGCGCTGCACCCGCATATCCGGTCGATCCAGACCAGCTGGGTCAAGCTGGGGCCGGAAGGCGTGAAGGCCTGCCTGGAGGGCGGCGCCAATGACCTGGGCGGCACGCTGATGAACGAGAGCATCTCGCGCGCGGCCGGCACCCAGCATGGCCAGGAAATGCCGCCCGCCGCGATGGAGGCGCTGATCCGGTCGATCGACCGCACGCCCCGGCAGCGCAGCACCGCCTATGGCGGCGTGAGCGAAGACATACATGCACGCGGAATGACCGCGGCGGAACTGACACCCATGGTCCTGACGCCCCCGCGCAAGCGGCGGCGCGAGGCCGATACGAACCAGGAGAGGTTTGAATATGCAGAATGAGGCTTTGGCGACGATCGCCGTGCTTGGCGGGACCGGCAAGGAAGGTGGCGGCCTGGCGCTGCGCTGGGCGCACAAGGGACACAAGGTCATCATCGGCAGCCGCACCGCCGAGCGAGCGCAGGAAGCGGCTGATGCGATGAACGCGACGCTGGGCGGCAGTTCGGTCGTCGGCGCGGCCAATCCCGATGCCGCAGCGCAGGCCGACATCATCGTGCTGGCTGTGCCCTATGCCGCGCAGCAATCGACGGTGAAAGATGTCGCCGATGCGCTGGGGGGCAAGATATTGATCGACGTGACCGTGCCACTGGTGCCGCCCAAGGTCAGCCGGGTGCAGTTGCCCGATGGCGGATCGGCGGTCGAGGCGGTGCAGAAGATGCTGGGCGATGGCGTTCGCGTCGTGTCCGCCTTCCAGAATATCAGCGCGCATCACCTGACCAAGCTGGACGAGGAGATCGAGTGCGACGTGCTGGTCTGCGCCGACGACAGCGAGGCGGCGGACCAGGTGGTCGGGCTGGCGCAGGAAATCGGCCTGCGCGCCTGGAATGCCGGACCCTTGTGCAATTCGGTTGTTGCAGAAGGACTTACGTCGGTCTTGATTGCGCTCAATCGGCGGTACAAGGTGCCCGGATCGGGTATTCGCATCACCGGAGTGTAAGCTGCATCCATGATAGTCGCACCGGCCGCCGTCATATTATCGGCCCTGAACGGGGTTCCCATGGTTGCGCCGGGCGACGATCTGTCGGCCATGCTGCTGTCGGCCTGCCATGCCAATGGCCTGTCGTTGCAGGATGGCGACATCGTCGTGCTGGCGCAGAAGGTCATATCCAAGGCGGAGGGACGCGCGGTGCCGCTGGCCGGCGTGTCGCCCTCGGCCGAGGCGATCGATCTGGCAGCACAATGCCACAAGGATCCCCGGCTGGTCGAACTGATCCTGTCGGAGAGCGAGAAGCTGATGCGGGTCCGGCCGGGCGTGCTGATCGTGCGCCATCGGCTGGGTCTGGTGCTGGCCAATGCCGGGATCGACCAGTCCAACATCGCGCAGGATGGGGATGGCGTCGCGCTCTTGCTGCCGCTCGATCCCGATGGCAGCGCTGCGGCGCTGCGGCGGGCGGTGCATGATGCCCTGGGCGTCGACATCGCGGTGGTCATCATCGACAGCCTGGGCCGTGCCTGGCGCAAGGGCACCTGTGGCGTGGCGATCGGCGTGGCCGGCATGAGCGGTTTGCTCGACCTGCGCGGTGAGCCGGACCTGCATGGACGGCCGTTGCAGACCAGCGAACTGGGCCTGGCCGACGAGGTGGCGGCTGCCGCCTCGCTGATCATGGGACAGGCCGGCGAAGGCCGGCCGATCGTCGTGGCGCGCGGCATTGCGCGGGGCCGCAATGAGGGGAGCGCGGCCGAACTGATCCGCGAACCGGCGATGGACCTGTTCCCATGAGCGTGCTGGCCCTGGCCGGGGGCGTCGGCGGCGCCAAGCTGGCCAATGGCCTGGCCGGCGTCGTGCCGGCCGGCGCACTGACCATTGCCGTCAACACCGGCGATGATTTCGTCCATATGGGCCTGCATATCTCGCCCGACATCGACAGCGTCACCTATGCGCTCGCCGGCGTGAACGATAGCGTGCGTGGCTGGGGCGTGGCCGATGAAAGCTGGGCCTTCATGGACGCGACACGGCGGCTGGGCGGCGAGAGTTGGTTCAACCTGGGCGATCGCGACCTGGCGACCCATGTGCTGCGCACGGCGTTGCTGCGCGAGGGCACGCTGTCTTCGGTCACGGCGGACATCGCCGCGCGGCTGGGCATCGGGCCGGCGATCGTGCCGATGAGCGACGATCCGGTCCGGTCGATGATCGACACCGACCAGGGCGAAATGGCCTTCCAGGATTATTTCGTGCGCCATCAATGCGGGCCGCGCTTCAAATCGATCCGGTTCGACGGGGCGGCGGCCGCGCGGCCGAGCGCCGGTCTGGTGGCGGCACTGGATGATCCCGCGCTGGAGGCGATCATCCTCTGTCCGTCCAACCCGATCCTGTCGATCGAGCCGATCCTGGCGGTGCCGGGTGTGCGGGACAGGCTGGCGGCGCGGCGCGTGCCGTGCGTGGCGCTGTCGCCCTTCATCGCGGGACAGGCGGTCAAGGGGCCGGCGGCCAAGATCATGACCGAACTGGGCCTGCCGACGACGCCGGCGACGATCGCCCGCCATTATGACGGGCTGATCGACGGGCTGATGGTGGACGGTGCCGATGCGGCGGGCTGGTCCGACGATGGACTGGCGGTGCGCAGTGCCGACATATTGATGCGCAATGTCGATCAGCAGCGGGCACTGGCCGCTCAGATGATCGATTTTGCGGCGGCGTTGCGGCGCGCGGCGCCATGACCCTGTCCATCCTGATCCCGGCCAAGAGCTTCGCGCAGGGCAAGAGCCGGCTGGCGGAGGTTCTGGGGCCACGGGATCGGGCGGCGCTGTGCCGGCAATTATTGGGGCATGTGCTGGCAGTGGCGCGCGATGCGATCCCGGATGCGGCCGTGCATGTCGTCAGCGCTTGCCCGGAGGTGCGCGGTTTCGCGACCGAGCGGGGCGCGAGGGTTCTGGCTGAGCGGGAGTCCGGCCATGTGCCGGCGCTGATGGCGGCGATGCAGGCGTTGCCGGTCGATCGCCCGGTGCTGATCCTGAGCGCGGACCTGCCGATGCTGGCGGCTGCGGACCTGCACGCGATGGTGCAGGAACCCGCCGATGTGGTGATCGCCACCGACCGTGATGGGCAGGGAACGAATGCGCTGTTGCTGAAGCGGCCCGGCCTCATCCCGCTGCGTTTCGGGCCGGGCAGCCGTGCCGCCCATGTCGGCGAAGCGGAACGAGCCGGACATCGCGTATCGGTCATCCGGCGGCCCGGTCTCGCCGACGATGTCGACCTGCCCGAGCACCTCCAAATATTTTCCGTTGGTGCATAATTGCCTTGGCCCTGCCGGACGGGCGGGGTAAGGCAATAAAATTGCATCTAGGTATATAATTGGAGGAGTCGGATGGCGGAGGCATATATTGCGGCCGTGGCGCGCAGCGCCGGTGGCAAGCGGGGCGGCAGGCTGGCAGGGGTGCATCCTGCCGACCTGGCCGGGCGCGTGCTGGCGGGACTGGTGGGCCGCAGCGGGATTGATCCGGCCGCGATCGAGGATGTCATCATGGGCTGCGCCTGTCCCGGCGGCGAGCAGGGGGCGAACATCGCCCGCAACGCCGTGCTGGCCAGCGGCCTGCCCGAATCCGTGCCCGGCACCCATGTCGACCGCCAGTGCGGATCATCGCAGCAGGCGCTGCATTTCGCCGCCGCGACGGTGATGGCCGGGGTGCAGGACGTGGTGATCGCCGCCGGTGTCGAGAGCATGACGCGCGTGCCGATGGGGCTGCCCTGGACGCTGGCGGCCAAGCATGGGTTCGGCACCTATCGCAGTCCGGGGATCGAGGCGCGCTATCCCGACACGCCGTTCAGCCAGTTTGGCGGGGCCGAGATGATGGCGCGCAAATATGGCTTCGATCGTGCGGCGCTCGACGCCTATGCGCTGGAGAGCCATCATCGCGCGGCGGCGGCGACGCAGGCCGGCAAGTTCGATGCGGAGATAGTACCGCTGGAGGTCGAGACCGCCGAGGGCGAAACGCTGGTCCACAAGGTGGATGAGGGCATTCGCTTCGACGCCAGCCTGGAGAAGATTGCCAGCGTCAAGCTGTTGCAGGAGGGCGGGGTGATTTCCGCAGCCAATGCCAGCCAGATCTGCGATGGCGCCGCGGCGCTGCTGATCGTCAATGAGCAGGGCCTCAAGGCCCATGGCCTGACGCCGCTGGCGCGGGTGCATGAAATGACCGTGCTGGGGCATGATCCGGTCATCATGCTGGAGGCGCCGATCCCGGCGACCGAGCGCGCGCTGGCGCGGGCAGGCATGACGCTGGGCGATATCGATCTCTATGAAGTGAATGAGGCGTTCGCGCCGGTGCCGCTGGCCTGGGCCAAGGCGCTGGGCGCCGATCCGGCGCGGCTCAATGTGCATGGCGGGGCGATTTCGCTGGGCCATCCGCTGGGGGGATCGGGCGCCAAGCTGATGGCGACGCTGGTCAGTGCCCTGCACGATCGTGGCGCGCGCTATGGCCTCCAGACCATGTGCGAGGCCGGCGGCATGGCCAATGTGACGATCGTGGAACGGCTCTGAGGGAGAAAGGATCGGCCCTTCCCCGATGGCGGGGAAGGGCCGATCCTTCAATTGGCTTCGTCGAGCAGGCGGCGGGCGATGACCTGGGCCTGGATTTCGCCGGCGCCCTCGAAAATGTTGAGGATGCGCGCGTCGGCCAGCAGGCGGCTGACCTGATATTCGGTGGCGAAGCCGTTGCCGCCATGGATCTGCAGCGCATTGTCGGCCGCAGCCCAGGCGACCCGCGCGCCGATCAGCTTGGCCATGCCGGCTTCCAGATCGCACCGCTTGTCCTCATCCTTGCGCCGGGCGGCGAAATAGGTGAGCTGGCGCGCGCCCATGATCTCCGCCGCCATCATCGCCAGCTTGTTGGCGACGCGCGGGAAGTCGAAGATCGGCCGGCCGAACTGCTTGCGGTCGAGCGCATAGGAAAGGCCGATGTCGAGCGCTGCCTGAGCGATACCGATGGCGCGGGCGGCGGTCTGGATACGGGCGCTTTCGAAGGTCGCCATCAACTGCTTGAAGCCCTGGCCCTCGACCCCGCCGAGCAGATTGGCGGCAGGCACGCGGAAATCGTCGAAGCCGATCTCATATTCCTTCATGCCGCGATAGCCGATCACCTCGATCTCGCCGCCGCTCATGCCGGGCATGGGGAAGGGGGCGTCGACGGTGCCGCGCTGCTTAGGCGCGATCAACATCGACAGGCCGCTATAGTTGCGGGTGTCGGGATCGGTGCGGACCAGAAGGGTCATCACGTCGGCGCGGGCCGCATGGGTGATCCAGGTCTTGTTGCCACTGACCCGATATTCGCCGTCGGCAAGCGTCGCGCGGGTGCGCAGCGCGCCAAGGTCGGACCCGGTATCAGGCTCGGTAAAGACGGCGGTCGGCAGGATCGCGGCATTGGCGATCTGCGGCAACCAATGGGCCTTCTGCTCGGCGGTGCCGCCGGTCAGGATCAGTTCGGCGGCAATTTCCGACCGGGTGGCGAGGCTGCCGACGCCGATCCAGCCGCGCGACAATTCTTCCGACACGACGCACATCGCGGTCTTGCCCATGCCAAGGCCGCCAAACTCTTCTGGAATCGTCATGCCGAACACGCCCATCTCGCCCAGTTCCTGGACCAGCGGCAGCGGGATCAGTTCATCCTTGAGATGCCATTCATGGGCGAAGGGCGCGACCTTCTCGTTCGACAATGCGAAGAACTGGTCGCGCACCATGTCGAACATTTCGTCGAGGCCGCAATTTTCCAGCGTCGCCCGGCCGCGTGCATCGACCAGATGGTTGGCAATGGCGCTCTTCACCGCCTGGCCACCGCCGCTGCGGGTGAGGGTGCGCAGGGCCGGTGCGTCGAGCGCGGAAAGATCGTCGCTAAGGTCGGTGGGGCGGATTACCTCGCCCTGGTTCATCGGGATGCCGCCCAGCATCTGCGCGCCATATTCGGCGAAGAGCAACTGGGCGAGCAGTGCCTCGATCTCGCCAAAGCTGCCCTGCGCGTCGAGACTGGCCGCCCAGCTGGCGACTTCGCGCAGCATTTCGGCATAGGCAGCGAACCAGCCAAAGCCGTGGACGACATGCTGCTCGACATCGGCGAGGACGCGATCGACCTTGCCGCCGTCATTGCTGATCCGCGCCTTCACATGCGGCCGTGCGGCGGCGACAAAGGCGTGCGCGGCGTCGGCCGCACCCGATAGCAGTGCCGGCAGATCGGGCAGGACCAGGATATTCTTGTCCATCTCCATGGTCGCGCTCATCCTTCCCCCGCCTGCTTCTTGTTCGCCGATGCCATTGCCTTGGCATCCAGTCCGCCGACCAGATTGCCGGTCATCAGCTGATTATGGGCATGGGCGAGATGGTGCATGTGGAACACGCTATCCATCACCTGCCGCTTGCCGCGCGCATCCTCGACGAAGTTGAACGCCTGCTTGGTCAGCGCCAGGCCGAACCGTTCATGCTGGGCGATTTCGGCGGCGATCTTGGCCACTTCCTCGCGCAGCGTTTCGCGCGGGAAAATCTCGTTCACCATGCCGAAATTATAGGCGCGCTGGGCCGGCATGCGGCGGCCGAGCAGCAGCAGTTCGCGCGCGACGCGGGTCGGCAGTTCGAAGGCATGGGAGAAATATTCGACGCCCGGCTGGGCCATGCGCTGCACCGGATCCTGGAAGAAGGCGTCTTCCGATGCGATGATGAGGTCGCAGACCCAGGCCAGCATCAGCCCGCCGGCGATGCAGGCGCCCTGCACCATGGCGATCATCGGCTTGGGGATGTCGGCCCAGCGTCGGCACAGGCCCAGATAGCCGTCCTGTTCCAGCACATATTGGCGTTCGGCGCCGCCCTTGTTCAGATGGTCCCACCACATGCTGGTGCGCGTGCGCGGCATGTGGCTGTCCTTGTCCGGCGTGCCGATGTCATGGCCGGCGGAGAAATGCTTGCCCTCGCCACCGAGCACGATCACCTTGACCCCGTCATCCTCGACCGCGCGCTTGAAGGCATCGTCAAGCTGGCCGAGCAGCCGGTAATTCTGGGCATTGCCATATTGGGGGCGGTTCAGCATCACCCAGGCGACGCCGTCCACCACATTGTAGGTCACGAATTCGGGCTGCGCTTCTTCGGACATCGTCCCTCTCCCTCAGCGCGGCGGCATGCGCAGGCCACCGTCGAGCCGCACATATTCGCCGTTCCAATAGTCATTCTCGATCATCGCCAGCGCCATCGCGGCAAACTCCTCGGGCTTGCCGAAACGCTTGGGGAAGGGAACGGTGGCCGACAGCGCGTCGCGCACCTTGTCGCTGGCCCGCGCCATCAGCGGCGTGTCGAAAATGCCGGGCAGGATCGCATTGACGCGGATGCCTTCGCCCATCAGGTCGCGCGCCATCGGCAGGGTCAGGCTGACGATGCCGCCCTTCGACGCGGAATAGGCCGCCTGGCCGATCTGGCCGTCTACCGCCGCCGCGCTGGACGTATTGATGATGACGCCGCGCGCCTTGTCCTCCAGCGGATCGAGGCTCAGCATGCCGGCGGCCGACTTGGCGCAGCAGCGGAAGGTGCCGATCAGGTTGATCTGGATGATCCGTTCGAACTGGTCGGTCGGGAAGGCCTTGATCTCGCCGGTCTCTCGGTCGCGGCTGGCGGTCTTGATGACATTGCCGGTGCCGGCGCAATTGACCAGGATACGTTCCTGGCCATGGGCGGCGCGCGCCTTGGCAAAGCCGGCATCGACCGAGGCCTCGTCGGTGACATCGACCTTGCAGAAGGTGCCGCCGATGTCCGCCGCGACCTTCGTCCCGGTTTCCTCGTTGAAGTCGAACAGCGCCACCTTGGCGCCCTGCGCTGCAATGGCGCGGGCCGTCGCCTCACCCAGACCCGATGCCCCGCCGGTGACGATGGCGGCTACCCCCTGGTCGATCTTCATGCCTGTGTCCTCTCCTTCACGGGGCGTTGGGCGATCGCGCCGTCGCTCGTCAGCGCGTCGAGCGCGCCGTCGTCGAGGCCGAGCCATTCCCCCAATATTTCGCGGCTATGTTCGCCCACGCGCGGCGGGCAGTGACGATAATCGGCCGGCGTCGCCGACAGCTTGCCGGGATAGGCGACGGTCGGTATCTCGACCCCATCCTCTTCCCGGCGGTAGCGATGGACGGTCTGGCGGGCGTCGATGAACGGGTCCTCGAACACATCCTGGATGCTGTTGACCGGGCCGGCAGGGACGCCGGCGGCGACGAAACGCGCCATCAGGTCGTCGCGGGCGAAGGGGCGGACGATTTCCTGCACCTTCGCCTCGATCGCGTCTCGGTTGATGAGGCGCTGGGCGCTGGTGGCGTAGAGCGGATCGGTGCCCAGTTCCGCATGGCCCATTTCCGTGCAGAAGGCGCGGAACTGGCGGTCATTGCCGATCGCGATGATCATCATGCCGTCGGCGACCTCGAACGTCTTGTAGGGGACGACGGTGGGATGGCGATTGCCCAGGCGTCCCGGCACGATGCCGCCGACCAGCCAGTTCATCCCCTGATTGGCGAGCATCGCGATCTGGGTATCGAGCAGCGACACGTCGATCTGTTGCCCCTCGCCAGTGCGTTCGGCATGGCGCAGGGCGGCGAGGATCGAGACGGTCGCGAACATGCCGGTCGACAGGTCGGCCATGGCAACGCCGGCGCGCAGCGGGCCGCCATCCTCTTCGCCGGTGATGCTCATGAAGCCGCCCATGCCCTGGGCAACGAAATCATAGCCGCCCCGGTCGGCATAGGGGCCGGTCTGGCCGAAACCGGTGATCGAGCAATAGACGAGGCGGGGGTTGATCGCCTTCAGGCTGGCATAGTCGAGGCCGTATTTGCTGAGGCCCCCGACCTTGAAATTCTCGACCAATATGTCGGCTTCCGCCGCCAGCCGACGGATCAGCTCGGCGCCCTGCGGCGTCGCCAGGTTGATGGCGGCGGAGCGCTTGTTGCGATTGCAGGACAGATAATAGGCGCTGGTGCCGATTTCCGGCTGACCATCGGCGCCGGTCAGGAAGGGCGGGCCCCAGGCGCGGGTATCGTCGCCATGGCCGGGCAGTTCGATCTTGATGACGTCGGCACCGAAGTCGGCGAGTATCTGGGTCGACCATGGCCCCGCGAGCACGCGCGAGAGGTCGAGAACCTTGATCCCTTCAAGCGCGCGGCCGCTCATCGGCTGCCCGCCTTGCCCGTCATGACCGCTGTCATCGCCATCCGCTCCTGTCCCCGTCTATCTGCTGCATCGGTTGATGATTCTGATAGCGGGTGCAGGAATGGAGGGCAAGAATTATTGCACTATGGGATACTTTTGGCGCTATTTCTTGGTGGCGCCGGCGAGATAGGCGAGCAGGTTGGCGCGATCGGCCGGGTTGGGCAGGCCGGCAAAGACCATGCGGCTGCCAGGGACGGCAGCGCTGGGCTTGGCGAGGAAGCCGTCGAGCGACTTGGCATCCCAGCGGATCTTGGCCTTCTGCATCGCCGGGGAATAAGTAAAGCCGGGGACGGTGCCCGAGGTGCGCCCGAACACGCCCGAGAGCGAGGGGCCAAGCTTCTTCACGCCCGGATCGACCGAATGGCAGACGGCGCAGCGGGCGAAGACCGCCTTGCCCTTGGTCGCATCGCCAGCCTGGGCGAGCGCCGGGCCGGTGGCGGCGACCGCCATAGCGAACATCATCACGCGCGAAACATGCTTCATCGACATCCTCAATCCTCTTCCCTTCTTCTCTGGCTAAAATCTATACCAGTGTGCATAAATAAGCCAATAGCCGTCTGAGTCTGAACGGCGGTTGAAGCGGGAAGGATGCGGAAATGGCCGATGGCGGACCCATGGCGAACCATCGGTTCGGGCCGGGCGGCATGGCGCTGGCCTTGCTGGTGAACATCATGTTCGCGCTCAACGTGATCGCGATGAAGGTGGTGGTGGATGCGACCGCGCCGCTATTGTCGGTGGCGCTGCGGATGGGCACGGTCTTCCTGATCTGTGCGCCGGCGCTGCGTCCGCTGCCGGGCCGGACGAGTTGGCTGATGCTCTATGGCTTCCTCAATGGCGGGCTGTTCCTGCTGCTGCTGAACCTGGCGCTCTTCATGGCGACCAATGTCGGGGCACTGGCGATCGCGGGGCAATTGAGCGTGCCCTTCTCGCTGCTGCTGGGCGCGCTGCTGCTGGGCGAGCGGCTCAACCGGCGCAAGATTGTCGGCGTGCTGCTGGCCTTTGCCGGGGTCGTGGCGCTGGTGTTCGACCCGCATATCCTGGCGGAGGTGCCTGCGGTGCTGGTGATGGCCAGCGCGGCGATGGTGTGGGGCGGCGCGACCCTGGTGCAGCGCAAGCTGACCGGGGTTAGCGTGATGAACGGCCAGGCCTGGAACGGGCTGATGGGCGCGGCGGTGCTGGCGCCCTTTGCCCTGATTTTCGAGCGGCCGGCGATCGCGGGGCTGGCCCATGTCGGCTGGGTGCCGACCGGCTGGTTCGCCTTTTCCTGCCTGGGCGCGACGGTGCTGGGGCAGGGGACGCTCGCCTGGCTGCTGCAACGCTATCCGATCTCGACCATAATGCCGCTGATGCTGGCATCGCCGGTCATGTCGACGGTCTTTGCCTCGCTCTATTTCGGCACGCCGATCACGGTCGGCATGATTGCGGGCGGCACCGTGGCGCTGCTGGGCGTGACGATCATTGCCTTCTCGCCCGACCGCAGGCCGGTCGACTGACCATCAAAAGAATGGGCCGGCGTCGCATGCCTCGACGCCGGCCCAGGGGGCTTCCGAAAGGCGGTGGTCAGACCGCCCGTTCGAAGATGGCGGCCAGGCCCTGACCGCCGCCAATGCACATGGTTTCCAGGCCATAGCGGCCGTCACGCCGCTGCAGCTCGCGCAGCAGATTGGCGAGGATGCGTCCGCCGGTCGCGCCGATCGGATGGCCGAGCGAAATGCCCGATCCATTGACGTTGAGCTTGTCGCGATCGTCCCAGTTCCAGCCCTTGAGGCAGGCCAGCACCTGCGGCGCAAAGGCTTCGTTGAGTTCGACCAGATCGATGTCGTTCCAGCCAAGGCCAGTGCGGGCGAACAGCTTTTCGACCGCCGGCACCGGACCGATGCCCATGCGCGAGGGATCGCAGCCCGCCGCCGCCCAGCTGTGCAGCCAGGCCATGGGTTCAAGGCCCAGTTCCTCCAGCTTGTCCTCCGCGACCACCAGGCAGGCAGCGGCGGCGTCATTCTGCTGGCTGGCATTGCCGGCGGTGACCACGCCATCCTTCTCGATCGGCTTCAATAGGGCGAGCGATTCCGGCGTGGCGTCGGCGCGAATGCCCTCATCCATGGCGAAGATCAGCGGATCGCCCTTGCGCTGCGGCACGGCGACCAGGACCAGTTCGTCGTCGAACTTGCCGGCGGCCCAGGCCGCGGCGGCGCGCTGATGGCTCATCGCGGCATATTCGTCGCAGGCTTCGCGGCTGATGTCATAATCCTTGGCGAGATTGTTCGCCGTCTCGATCATGCCGCTGATGATGCCATAGCGGGCGATCGGCTGCGACATGACGCGGCCGCGGGTCAGGCGGTCATGGAACTGGGTCGATCCGGAGCGGGCGCCCCAGCGATGGTCCATCGAATAATATTCGACATTGGACATGCTCTCGACCCCTCCAGCGACGACGATGTCGGCGGCGCCGGTCTGGATCCGCATGGCCGCGTCGATCACCGCCTGAAGCCCTGAACCGCAGCGCCGGTCGAGCTGAACGCCGGGAATGCTTTCGGGCAGGCCGGCGGCCAGCGCCGACCAGCGACCGATGCAGGGCGCCTCGCCATTGCCATAACCCTGGGAGAAGACGACATCGTCGATCCGTTCGGGATCGATCTTCGTCCGCTCCATCAGCGCCTTGATGATGACCGCGCCCAGATCGCCGGCGCTGAAGGATTTCAAAGAACCGCCATATTTGCCAACGGCGGTGCGGATGGGGGCGACGATGGCGGCTCTGCGCATGCGATGTCCTTTGCGGCAATGGGGAGGATCAGGCGGCCGCTTCGGCCTGGCGGATCATCTGCTTGGCGATGATGGTCTGCTGGATCTGGCTGGTGCCCTCATAGATGCGCAGCAGCCGGACATCGCGATAGAAGCGCTCGACCTTGTATTCGGCCATATAGCCGGCACCGCCATAGATCTGGACGGCGCGGTCGGCGATCCGGCCGACGGCTTCGGAGGCGTAATATTTGAGCGCGGCGCATTCCAGGCTGACCGGCTCGCCGGCGTCGAACTTGGCGGCGACCGATTGCATCAGTGCTTCGGTCGTCAGCATGTCGACCTTCATGTCGGCAAGCATTGCCTGGACCAGCTGGAAATCGGCGATGCGCTGGCCGAACTGCTTGCGTTCCATGGCATATTGCAGGGCCATGTCGATCAGCCGCTGGCACATGCCGAGCGCGACCGCGGCGATATGGATGCGGCCGCGATCCAGCACCTTCATCGCGGTCTTGAAGCCGCGACCGGGTACGCCGCCGATGATGTTGGCGGCCGGCACGACGACATCGTCCAGGATCACATCGGTGGTGATCGACCCCTTCTGACCCATTTTCTTGTCCGGCTTGCCGAAGCTGATGCCGGGCGTGCCGGCGGGCAGGATGAAGGCGGAGATGCCGGCCGCCCCCTTCACGTCCGGTTCGGTCCGGGCCATCAGGGTGAAGACGCTGGCACGCGGGGCATTGGTGATATAGCGCTTGGTGCCGGTGATGCGGTAATTGTCGCCGTCGCGGATGGCGACGGTGCGCAGCGAACCGGCGTCGGACCCGGCCTCCGGCTCGGTCAGGCCGAAACTGGCGATCGCCTCACCGGTGGCGAATTTGGGCAGCCATTCGCGTTTCTGCTCCTCGGTCCCGTCCATGACGATGCCCTGGCTGCCGATGCCGACCGTGGTGCCGATGACGGATCGGAACACGACGGACGCGCGGGTGATCTCGCGGATGATCGCCGCTTCCTCCGCCATGGTGCAGCCGATGCCGCCAAACTCCTCCGGCACGGACAGGCCGAACAGGCCCATGTCGCGCATCTGCTGGATGATGGTTTCGGGAACCGCATCCGCTTCCTCGACGGCGTCCTCGGCCGGGATCAGCTTTTCGCTGACGAAGCGGCGGACAGTGGTGCGGAACAGGTCGAACGTCTCGGCGTCCATGAAAAATCTCCTCTCAATATCCGATGTCGGCGACCATCGCGTCGCTGCCGTCGCAGCGGATCGCACGACAGCGGCCGGCTTGATCCTCGCGCAGCAACACCGGCTGGCCGGCGAAGACCGGCGCGACCGCGCGGAAGGTGAAGCGGGTCGGGCTGCGGCCACCGCGCCGGGCATGGCCGAACAATCTGGCGGCGGTGAAGGGGCCGTGGATCACCAGGCCTGGATAGCCCTCCTCGCCGGTCGCATAGGGCAGGTCATAATGGATGCGATGGCTGTTGAAGGTGACGGCCGAGAAGCGGAACAGGTCGACGCTGTTTGGCGCCCAGTTCACATCATCGGGGGCGGCGTCAAAGGCGGCGGGGACGATCGCGGGCGTCGGTGCGCCGGTGTCGCGATAGACGATGGTCTGCACCTCGCTCACCCGTTCGCGATCGGCCTGGACGATGCTGTGGCCGACCTTCACGAGGACAAGCTCGCCGCTGCGGCCGCTTTTGTGGGCGATGTCCAGCACGGTCGAGGTGCGGGTCGCTTCCCAGTCGAGCATCAAGGGTGCGTGGAACTGCATCTCGGCGGCGGCGAACATGCGGCGGGGCAGGCTGATCGGCGGCAGGAAGCCGCCGCGTTTGGGATGGCCGTCCGGGCCGATCTGGTCGGCGGCGGCCACCGGCAGGAAGAAGGCCCAATGGGCCAGCGAGGGCTGGACCGTCTCGACATCGAGCGGCTCGCCGATGGCGGCGGCGAAACGGCGCAGCGCTTCCCGGTTGAGCATTTCGGTCCGGCTCTCGGTCCTGCCGACCCATGTCTGCCAATGGGCAATATCGGATGGGGAAAGGGTCATGCGACCAGTCCTTCGTCATGGAGGCGGCCGATCGCACCGCTGTCGAGGCCCAGCAGCTCGCTCAATATCTGGTCGCTATGTTCGCCAAGGCGCGGAGCGGTGCCGACGGCGCCGCGCGGTTCGCCGGCCAGCGTGCCGGCCGGGCCGGATGTGGGGTAGGTGAGGCCGCTGGGATGGGCGATCGTCTCGAACAGGGGATTGGCGGTGAACAGCCGTTCGTCCTGCGTCACGGCCTGGTGCAGCGACTGATATTCGCCCCAGGTGACGCCGCCCGCGTCGAAGGCGGGTTTCAGCGCGTCGCTGCTGCGCGCGGCGAAGGCTGCTTCGAACAAGGGGAATAGCCGGGCGCGATAGATGAAGCGGGCGCCTTCATCCCTGGCGAAGTTGGCACCCGTTTCGCCCTCGATCGCGGCGATCGCTTCGCCGAGGTCCAGCGTCTTGAGCAGGCCAGTCCATTGGCGCGGGGTGATGGCGACGACGATCAACCTTTTGCCGTCGGCGGTCAGGAAATCCCGGCCGAAGGCGCCGAACAGGTCATTGCCCATGCGTGGCCGGTCGCCGGCTGACAGGACTTCGGCCACGGAGCCGAGATGCGACAGGGTTGAGGCCGCGAGGTCCGACAGGGGCACGCGGATTTCCGCGCCCTGGCCGGTCGCGCGCCGGCGCAGCAGGGCGGACGTCATGGCAAAGGCGGCATAGGCGCCGCCCAGCAGATCCCAGGCCGGCAGGACATGGTTGACCGGACGGTCATCGTCGGCCGGGCCGGTCATCATCGGCACGCCGGCGGCGGCGTTGATGGTGTAATCGACCGCCGGCGATCCATCGGCCCAGCCCATCACGCGGACGCTGATGATGTCGGCTCGGCGTGCGGCCAGCGCCTCATGGCTGAGGAAGCCCTTGACCGGATAATTGGTGAGGAACAGGCCGGCATTGTCGCCCGGCGCGGTGGCGATGGCGACCGCCAGTTCGCGCCCTTCGGGCCGGCCAAGATCGATCGCGATCGATTTCTTGCCCTTGTTGAGCCCCTCCCAATAGAGGCTGGCCCCGGAGGGGGCGATCGGCCAGCGGCGATAGTCGGGGCCGCCACCGATGGCGTCGAAACGGATCACCTCCGCCCCCATCTGTGTGAGGTGCAGGCCGCAGGACGGGCCGGCGATGAAGGCGGCGCCTTCTACCACGCGCAGGCCCTTGAGCATGTCGTACATGGAGTTCCCCCTAGCCCAGCCTGACCATGGTGCGGCCGATATTGGCGCCCGAGAACAGGCCCCAGAAGGCGTCGAGCGCCTTGTCGATGCCGTCATAGACGGTTTCGGCCGAGGCCATCTGGCCGGCCTGGTTCCAGGCGGTCATGCGCTCCAGCATTTCCGCTTCGAGATCCATATGGTCGAGCGCGATATAGCCCTGCATGCGGATGCGCTTGGTCATCAGCATGGTGAGGTTGCGCGGCACGGTCGGCGCGTCGGTGACATTATATTGCGAGATCATGCCGCAGATGGCGAAGCGTGCGAAATCATGGGCGAGCGACAGGGCGGCCTGCAGATGATCGCCGCCGACATTGTCGAAATAGACGTCGATGCCGCTGGCGCCGATCGCCTTGACTTCGCGGGCGAGGGCCTTGGTCAGGTTCGGCTCCGCCTTGTAATCGATTGCGGCGTCGACCTTGAGCACATCGCGCAGGAAGGCGGTCTTGTCCGGGCCGCCGGCCGATCCGATCACCTTGCACCCCATGTTGCGGGCGATCTGGCAGGCGATCGATCCGACCGCGCCGGACGCGGCCGACACGAAGACGGTATCGCCCGGCTGCAACTCCGCAATGCGGATGAGGCCGGCATAGGCGGTGAGGCCGGTCATGCCGGCGAAGCAGAGATAGGCCTGGGGCGGCAGTGCCAGGCGGTCGCGATGCTGGAGTGCGGCGCCGGGGGCGTTGAACGCCTCGCGCCAGCCAAGCCGGGAAAAGACCAGGTCGCCGGGCACGAAGGCCGGATCGTTGGAGATGACGACTTCGCCGATCGCCGGCCCCTCCATCGCCGCATCGAGGGCGAAGGGTGGAACATAACTCTTGGCGTCGCTCATCCGCCCACGCATCGCCGGGTCGACCGCCATCCAGAGATTGCGGACCTGGACCTCGCCGGGGCCGGGTGGGGGCAGAGCCTGTTCGACAGTGGCGAAATCCTCCGCCACCGGGGCGCCGACCGGGCGGCGCTTCAACTGTATTTCGCGCGATTTCATGGTCATCGGCCCCTCAATAGCCATTGAGCCGCGCCCAGCGCTCGCGGTGCCAGGCGGTGCTGCCATGGCATTGCTCCGCGACGCGGGCGCGCTTCAGGTAAAGGCCGGCATCATGTTCATGGGTCATGCCGATGCCGCCATGAAGCTGGACCATCTGCGAGGAGATGCGGTGCAGCGTCTCGCCGGCGGTCGCCTTGGCAAGCGAGGCGAGGGCGGGGAGCGCAGGATCATCGGCATCGATCGCCGCCAGCGCGGTTTCGACCGCCGATCGCGTCAGCTGCAATTCGCCGAACAATTCAGCCGCCCGGTGCTGGAGCGCCTGGAAGGAGCCGATGATCGCGCCGAACTGGACGCGGGTCTTGAGATAATCGAGCGTCGTATCGAACGCCTGGGTCGCGCTGCCCAGCATTTCGGCGGCCATGCCGATCGCGGCCCGGTCGCGGATCGCGTCGATCAGGTCGGCGGCCTTGCCGACTTCGCCGAGCACATCGTTGACAGCAATGTTGACACTATCGAAGCGGTAGAGGGCCGGGCGACGGGCATCGATCTGGTCGAGCGGCTGCCGCTCCAGCCCGGCGCTGTCGGTCGGAACCAGGAACAGGGTCAGGCCGTCGCGATCGCCCGGCGCGCCGCTGGTGCGCGCGGCAACGATGGCGAGGTGGGCGATCATGCCGTCCTGTACCGGCCGCTTGGTGCCGGACAGCTTCCAGCCATCGCCTGAGGCTGTGGCCGCCAGCGCGGTGCGTTCGGGCGCATGGTGCGGCCCTTCGTCGAGCGCCAGCGTGCCGATCAGCGATCCGTCGGCGATGCCGGGCAGCCAGCGGGCCTGCTGATCGTGCGTGCCCGCGAGGCGCAGCGCGGAAGCGGCGACCAGCGCGGAACTGACAAGCGGCGAGGCGGCTAGGGTGCGTCCCAGTTCCTCGATCACCAGGCCAAGGCTCAGATAGCCGAAATCGGCGCCGCCATAGGCTTCCGGCACGATGATGCCGCACCAGCCCATCTGCGCCATCTCGGCCCAGGCCTCGCCATCATAGCCGTCCGATCCGCTGCGGCCGCCGCCGCCATGATCGTACAGGCCTCGCAGCGCGGTCACGGGCAGGCGATCGCGCACCCATTCCGAGGCCATGTCCTTCAGCATCGTCTGTTCTTCGTTCAGCACCGCCACGGCGCGTCCTCCCGCATCCAGTCTTTTCTCTCGTCCTCGCCCATGCTCAGCCCGGCAGGCCCAGCGTGCGCTTGGCGGTGATGTTGTTCTGCACCTCGTAGCTGCCGCCGTAGATGGAGAAGGCCTTGCTGTGCAGCCAGGCGCGCGTCGCTTCCTTCTCGGCCGCGCTGTAGGGATCGCCGGCCCAGCCCAGGCCATCGGCGCCCATGATCTCGACCAGCAGTTCGGCCCGTTCCTGGATGATGCCGGACCACAAATTCTTGAGCGCCGAAACGCCATGGCTGGGGCCGCCATTCTTCGCTTCGGCTGCGAGCCGGCGAACGGTTGCCATATAGGCTTCATGCCGCATCGCATTGCGCACCAGCCGGGCGCGCAGGTCCGGGCTGTCGATCCGCCCGAGCGCGTCCGTGCCCAGATAATCGTGGGCCAGCGGGGCGAGGGGGGTGATGTCGGCCTTCACCTCCGACAGGCTGTTGCGTTCGAACTGCAGCAGCCGCTTGGCGATGGTCCAGCCTTGGTTGACCTCGCCCACCAGATTGCCCTTGGGCACCTTCACATCGTTGAAGAAGACTTCGCAGAAATGGGTCGATCCGCTGATGAGGACGATCGGCCGGGCCTCGATCCCTTCGGATTGCATGTCGACCAGCAGGAAGCTGATGCCGCCCTGCTTGCGCTCCGTATCGGTGCGGACGAGGACGAAGCACCAGTCGGCCTGGTCGGCGCCCGATGTCCAGATCTTCTGCCCGCTGACCAGCCAATGGTCACCCATGTCGATGCATTTGGTCTGGAGCGCGGCCAGGTCCGATCCCGCGCCGGGTTCGGAAAAGCCCTGGCACCAGCGCCGTTCATGGCTGGCGATGAAGGGCAGATGTTCCAGCTTCTGCGCTTCGTCGCCATATTCCAGCAGGGTGGGGCCAAGCATCATCGTGCCATAGCTGCGGATCGGGTTGAAACCGCCGATCGCGGCCAGTTCCTCGCCGATGATCTTGCCATGGGCTTCGGTGAGGCCGGCGCCGCCATAGCGCGGCGCCCAGGTGGGTACGCCCCAGCCCTTGTCGGTCATGCGCTGGCGCCAGAGCTGATAGTCGGCATTGGCGGCAGCAGCATGGGCGTCGCCCTGGAAGAGGAGGCCGGGCACATTGGTCAGCGCCGGCGGAAAATTCGCCTTCAGCCAGGCGCGCGCCTCCTGCCGGAATTCTTCTCTATCGATGGGCTCCATTTCCGCCATCCACTCACATCCCTGTTCTGCTCGAAAGGCGAGCGCGCCGTCCGGGTGTCACCCGTCGGGCTGCTCGCGGCTTTCGGATGGCCGCTCGCGATCCATGACCGATTCCTTAGGTCAATATTGCACAGGTGGCTAGTTATATTTTGCACTCAAGGATAATTTTCATCGGCAACGGAAATCGCGAATTTTGCGCAATATGGCGGAAAAGCGTGGAAATGCGGTGGTGCCCGTGCGCCGCGCGCGGGAAAATATCGTAACGACGATTGCCCGATTGACAGCCGGCGGCGTGCTCATAAACTATACCATAATGCAAAATTGATAAGGCCGGTCCGTCGTGGCGCGAGAACTGGCTACCGCTGCAGGAGAGCGTAGTATGGAGACCATGGCCGCCTGTCCGATCCCGGCGCATGTGCCGTCCGACATGATCGGCAATTTCAGCCTGTTCAGCTCGCCGGGGCTGGAGCCGACGCCCAATGGCGATCCGCAGGCGGCGAGCGCGGTGGTGCATGATGGACCGCGCATCTTCTATTCGCCGGTCAACACTCGCGACGGCAAGGGCACATGGGTCATCACCCGTGCGCAGGACCAGCGGCGGGTGCTGCAGGATCCCGAAACCTTCTCCAGCCATCGCAGCATCTTTGCCTCGGCACTGGGTGAAAGCTGGCCGATGATCCCGCTGGAGCTGGACCCGCCAGACCATGGCAAGTTCCGCTCGCTGCTCAACCCCCTGCTGTCGCCCAAGCGGGTGATGGCGCTGGAAACGGCGGTGCGCGAAAGGGCGAGCGTGCTGATCGACCGGATCGCGGCGTCGGGCACCAGCTGCGACGTGATGACCGATTTTGCCTTCCCCTTCGCGGTCAATATCTTCCTGCGCTTCCTGGGCCTGTCGGACGATAGGCTGGACGAATTTGTCGGCTGGGCCAATGACCTGCTGCATGGCGACAATGTGAAGCGGCCGGCGGCGGCGCGCACCATCGTCGCCTTCATCGACGAGCTTTCTGCTGATCGGCGCCGACAGCCGGTCGATGATTTCATGTCCTTCCTGGTGCAGTCGCGGATCGACGACCGGCCGCTGACCGACATGGAGATCAGGGGCACGGGCGTGCTGCTGTTCATCGCCGGGCTGGACACGGTGGCGGCCGCGATCGGCTTTGACCTCAACTATCTGGCGCGGCATCAGGCGGACCAGCAATGGCTGCGCGACGACCCCAAGCGGATCGTGCTGGCGGCGGAGGAATTGCTGCGCGCCTATCCGACGGTGCAGATGATCCGGGTTGCGACGAAGGACGTGGATTTCGAGGGCGCGCCGATCCGCAAGGGCGATTATGTGTCCTGCGCGACGATGATCGCCAATCGCGATCCGCTGGAATTTGCCGATCCCGCGCGCATCGACCTGGCGCGCGAGGATAATCGCCACACCGCCTTTGCCTATGGTCCGCATCGTTGCCTGGGGTCGCATCTGGCGCGGCGCGAGATCGTCGTGGGGCTGGAGGAATGGCTGAAGCGCATCCCGACCTTCCGCATCAAGTCCGGCACCGCGCCGGTCACCTATGGCGGCCATGTGTTCGGGATCGAAAACCTGATCCTCGACTGATCGCAGGAGGATGCGGCATGAAGATCATCGTGCATCGCGAGAAATGCCAGGGCCATGCCCGTTGCTGGGCGATGGCGCCCGACATCTTCGAGCTGGATGACGAGGGCTATATCATGCCCGGCGATATCGATGTGCCGGAAGAGCAGGAAAGGCTGGCCTGGATGGGCGCGAAATCCTGCCCCGAACGCGCGCTCGACATCCAGAAATGAGAGGCTCCCTGCTGGCCCTTGGCGGCCTTGTCGCGCTGGCATCCGGCCCGGCTATGGCGGCAGAACTGCGCCCCGACCAGATCGCCTTTCGCGATATCTATCGCGAACTGGTGGAAACCGACACCAGCGCGCCGACGGGTAGTTGCACCGTAGCGGCGGGCAGGATGCTCGATCGGCTGCGCAAGGCCGGGTTCGGGCCGGACCGCGCCGAGGTCTTCGTGCCGGAGGGGCATGAGAAGGATGGCGGCCTGATCGCCCGGATCGAGGGGAGCGATCCGCGCGCCGCGCCGATGCTGCTGGTCGATCATATCGATGTGGTCGCCGCCCGGCGCGAGGATTGGCCGCGCGATCCGTTCCGCCTGACCGAGGAGAAGGGCTATTTCATCGGGCGCGGGGTGATCGACGACAAGGCATTGTCGGCGATCTGGGTCGACAGCCTGATCCGGATGCAGGCGGCGGGATTTCGTCCCCGGCGCACGATCAAGGTGGCGCTGACCTGTGGCGAGGAAAGCAGCGATGCGGTGAACGGCGTCGACTGGCTGCTACGCAACCGGCGCGATGCGGTGCAGGCGGGCTTTGCCCTGAACGAGGGCGGCTATGGCATCAGCGACAAGGATGGCCGGCCGATCGCCCTCTATCTGGCGGTGGGCGAGAAATATGCGCAGAGCTTCACGATCGAGGCGCGCAACAGCGGCGGCCATAGCAGCCGGCCGCGTCCCGACAATGCGATCTATGACCTGGCCGATGCGCTGGCGGCGGTGCGGCGGCTGTTATTCCCGATCCGGCTCAACCCGACCAATCGCGGCTATTTCACCCGCATGGGGCCGATCGTCGGCGGCGTACTGGGGCAGGCGATGGAGCGGCTGGGGCAGGGGCAGGACGATGCCGCAACGATCGCGACGGTGACGGGCGACGTCACCTATAATGCGATGCTGCGCACCACCTGTGTCGCGACGCAGGTGGAGGCGGGCCATGCCGAAAATGCGCTGCCGCAGCGGGCGCAGGCGACGATCCAGTGCCGTCTGTTTCCCGGCGACAGGGTGGAGGATGTCGAGGCGCGGCTGCGCGCGGTCCTGCCGTCCGGCATTGCCCTGACGCGCAAGGGCGACAAGGGCGCGCCGGCCGTGCCGCCGCCGCTTGATCCGGAGATCATGGGACCGGCTGAAAAGCTGTCGCAGCGGCATTTCCCCGGTATTCCGGTGGTGCCCAACCTGCTGACCGCCGGCACCGATGGCCGCTATCTCAGCGCGGCGGGCATCCCGACCTATGGCGTGCCGGGCATCTTCCTCGATCCCGACGGCAATGGCGCGCATGGCGTGGACGAGCGCATCCGGGTGAAGAGCGTCTATGATGGACGCGACTATCTCTATGTGCTGATCCGCGCCTATGCCGAGGGAGGGGGGCTGACCAGCCCCTCGGTTGGCGCCGCTCAGGTGCGGATCCACACGCCCTTGGTCTGGAGATAGGCGTCGATATGTTCGGCGCCGCCCTCCCGGCCATAGCCGCTCATCTTGTAGCCGCCGAACGGGACTGACGGGTCCATGGCGAAATAATGGTTCACCCAGATGGAGCCGGCGCGGATGCGCTTGACCGCCGTCATGGCCTTGCCGATGTCGCGGGTCCACACCCCGCCGGCGAGGCCGAAACGGGTTGCGTTGGCACGGCCGATCACCTCGTCCAGGCTGTCGAAGGGCAGGATGCAGGAGACGGGGCCGAAAATTTCCTCGCGGGCGATCCGCATGTCATCCTTCACATCGGCGAAGATGGTCGGCGCGACCCAATGGCCCTTGTCGAGCGCGCCGCCGGTGACGCGATGGCCGCCGGTGACGAGGCGGGCGCCCTCCTGCGGGCCAAGATCGAGATAGGAGGAGACGCGGGCAAACTGCTTGGCCGACACCAGCGGGCCGATCACGGTTTCGGGATCGAGGCTGGGGCCGATCTTGAGATTGGCGGCGAAGGCGGCGATGCGCTGCACCATTTCCTCATAGACCGGCCGTTCGACGAACAGGCGGGTGCCGGCGGCACAGACCTGACCCGAATTGTTGAACACGCCCATCGCGGCGGCCGGGGTGGCGGCGTCGAGATCGGCATCGGCGAAGATGATGTTGGGCGACTTGCCGCCCAGTTCCATCGTCACCTTCTTCACCGATCCGGCCGAAGCGGCGATGATCCGCTGGCCGGTCTCGCACGAGCCAGTGAAGGCGATCTTGTCGACGTCGGGATGGGCGGAAAGGGCCGCGCCGGTCTCGCCCGCGCCGGTGACGACATTGACGACGCCGGGCGGCACGCCGGCCTCCAGGCAGAGTTCGGCAAAGCGCAGCGGGCTGAGCGAGGCATCCTCGGCCGGCTTCAGCACGATGGTGCAGCCGGTGGCGAGTACAGGGCCGATCTTCCAGGCGGCGCTGAACAGCGGGCCGTTCCAGGGGATGATCGCGCCGACGACGCCGACCGGCTCCTTCAACGTGTAGGAGAGAAGGTCGACGGGGAAGCTGTTGGACAGGGTCTCGCCATGGATGGCGGTGGCGGCGCCGGCGAAATGGCGCAGCGATCGCTGCAACATGCCGCGCAGCCCCATGGCGGCGGTGATCGGCCGGCCCATCTCGATCACGTCGAGCAGGGCGAGATCCTGGAACTCGGCATCGACCAGGTCGGCGAGGCGCAGCAGCACGGCCTGGCGCTCGGCCGGCTTGAAACGGCTCCATGGCCCTTCGAAGGCGGCGCGGGCAGCGCGCACCGCGCGGTCGACATCCTCGGCGCCGGCCAGCGCCAGATCGGCGACCAGTTCGCCAGTGGAGGCGCTGAAGCTCTGGAATGTCTTGCCGGACAGGGCGTCGACATGCTGGCCGTCGATCAGCAACTGCTTGGGCTTGCCGTCGATGAAGGCGGGGCGGCGGGTTTCGATCATCTTTATGTCCTTTCGGGAACAGCCGGTCAGACCGGCTCGCCTTCATGGGCGCGGCGCATCGAGGCGCGGCCGAGGGCGAAGAGCAGAGCGGCGGGCAGCAGCACGCAGAAGACGCTGGTAATGAGCGAGAGGCCCACCTTCATCTCGTCGCCCCATAATTTGTCGGTGACCAGGCCGATGAAGGCCGGGCCGCCGGCCATGGCGATGAGGCCCGATGCCAGCACATAGAGCGCCGAGACGCGGCCGCGCAGATAGGCCGGAGTGACGACCTGGACGGTAGCCGGCCCCATGCTCGCGGTCGACAGGATCAGCGCCATGAAGCACCAGTAGCAGGCGACCGTGGTCCAGGGGCTGGAGACCAGGAAGGCGGCGATGCCGAAGGGGGTGGCGGCCAGCACGGTCATCAGGCACCAGAAGAGATGCGCGTCCTTGCGCCCCCGGCGATAGAGGCGATCGACGGTCCAGCCATGGAGCGGGATCAGCGCCGCGGCAGCGATCTGGGCGATGCCGATCACCGGGCCGATCTGTGCCGGCTGCCAGCCATGGACGCGGGCGAGATAGACTGGCGTCCAGAGCTGGAAGCCGATGGTGGCGGCATAGGCGAGGCCGAAGCCGACGAAGGCGGCGGTGTAGAGCGGCTTGTGCCGGCGGATATAGGCCCATGCTTCGCCATAGCCCGCGCCCGCGCTCACGGCCTTGCGCCGGGGCGGCTCGCGGAACAGGAAGACGAGGAAGGCGAGCAGGATGCCGGGCGCGCCGGTCATGATGAACACCTGCTGCCAGGGCTGGAGTGTGCCGAAGATCGGCCAGCTGGCCGGACCCGCCTTCATCGCCGCGCCGACGATCGGGCCGCCCAGCAGGAAGACGATGCCCGCGCCCATGACGCCGCCCATGATGAAGACCGACATGGCGAGCGAGACGCGGTGCGGGGGGAAGCTGTCGCCGACGACCGAATAGCTGCCGGTGCCAAAGCCCGACTCGCCCGCGCCCACCCCGGCCCGCGCCATGGCAAGGCCGATGAAGCTGCCGGCGAGACCGCAGGAGGCAGCGGCGATGCTCCACACCGTGACCGACAGATAGAGGACGATGCGGCGGCTGAACCGGTCGAGCGCCATGCCGAGCGGAATGGCGCACAGGCAAAAGAGGACGGCGAAGGCCGGCCCCTGGAGCAGGCTGATCTGCAGGTCGGACAGGCCCAGATCCTGTTTGATCGGGCCGACCATCAGCGCCATGATGTTCCGGTCGGTCAGCGACAGGATATAGAGCAGGAACAGGATCGCGACCGTCAGCCAGCCCATGAAGGGGCTGGGATAATCGGCGGTGGCCGGGGCAGGGGACGGCGGCGCGGGGCTGTCGATCGACGCTGAGGGTGACGGCGAAGCTGACAGGGACAAGGCAGGTTCGCTCATCGACGGAACGCCCTGATTATCACCGATTCTCTGTTGCGCAGGCTCGACACCGACCTTCTCCATGCTGATCGCCGTGCCTGGTCCGCGGAGCGGCACGATCTGTTGCCGGCATAACGCACATTTTTGCACCGTAGGTCAATATGTGATGCGCCGCTTTTCGCGGCTTTATCCCTTGTCCCTAATAAGAAGGCCGGATTTCCGTTGCGGCAAGGCGGCAAATTCTTTTCGATCAAACATTTACCACTGGTGCAAAATTAGTTGACATCCACCGCTGGAGCGATAGAAATAAAAATGCACACCGGGATAATAATGACAGGTGTGGGCCAACGAGCCGACACATTGCGTCCAGGGAGAGGAAAGACCAATGTCCAAGCACAAGATTTTTGCGTCGTCGCTGGCGATCGGCGCCAGCATCGTCGCGATGACGGGCAGCGCCCTGGCGCAGGATGCGGCGGCGCCCGCACCGGCACCGGAGCAGGCCGCCGAGCAGGGTAGTGCCGCACCGGTCAGCACATCCGACATCGTCGTGACCGGCTCGCGCATCGTGCGCGATGGCTATACCGCGCCGACGCCGGTGACGGTGGCGACGACAGAGGAATTGTCGCGCACGACGCCGTCGAGCATTCCGGACGCGCTCAACAAGCTGCCGCAATTCTCCAATTCGCTCAGCCCGTCCAAGTCGGCGTCGAATTTCTCGAACGCGCCGATCCACGGCAATGTGCTCAACCTGCGTGGCCTGGGCACGCCCAGCGCCAATCCCAAGGGACCGCTGCGCACGCTGATCCTGTTCGACGGCATGCGCGTGTCGCCGACCGAATATATCGGCACGATCGACACCAATGTGCTGCCGCAGCTGCTGATGCAGCGGGTTGACGTGGTGACCGGCGGTGCCTCGGCCCAATGGGGCTCTGACGCGGTCGCGGGTGTCGTCAACTTCGTGCTCGACAAGAAATTCACCGGCATCAAGGGCGTCGCCCAAGCGGGCATTTCCGACGAGGGCGACAATGCCAACCAGCGCCTCGGCCTGGCGGTCGGCCAGGATTTTGCCGGCGGACGCGGTCATATCCTGCTGAGCGGCGAATATTCCAACAATGAAGGCATGCTGCGCAGCGATCGCGACTATGCGACCAAGGGCTATAGCTATGT